>JAKSKO010000009.1 GCA_024401715.1 Bacteroidales bacterium | reverse complement strand
GGATAAGCTCCTCTACTGTAAGTTTGTTTTCTTTATCAAGCTGGAACATTTTTTTGGTGTTTAGAGTTTCAGATAGTTGTTATTTCTTCCTTTCGAGAACCTGGTCTATCATGCCGTAGGCCTTGGCTTCGGCCGATGTCATCCAGAAGTTCCTGTCCATATCCTTGAACACCTCGTCGTATGGTTTGCCGCTGTGGGTGGCTATGATGCCGCAAAGCTCGGCGCGGCACTTTTCAATCTCTTTCGCTTCAATAAGGATGTCCGATGCCTGGCCGCGAACCCCGCCCAGAGGCTGGTGTATCATCACTTTTGAATGCGGGAGGGCAGATCTTTTGCCTTTGGCTCCGGCACACAGCAGGACGGAACCCATGGAAGCCGCCATGCCAGTGCATATGGTTGCGACATCGGGATCTATGTACTGCATGGTGTCATAAATGCCCAGACCGCTGCTAACCTGGCCGCCCGGAGTATTCAGATACAGGGAAATATCGGCCTTGTCATCTGTGGAGCTGAGGAAAAGAAGCTGCGCCTGAACGATGTTCGCAACGTCGTCATCGATGGGCACGCCCAGAAAAATCACGCGATCCATCAGAAGGCGCGAGAACACATCCATGGACGCAACGTTAAGTTTGCGCTCCTCTATGATTGTGGGATTGATGTAATTGTCCATGAAAGAGCCGTAGCGGTGCATGGTCATGCTGCTTATGCCCCTGTCCAGGCTTGCGTATTTCAAGAATTCCTTATCCATCTCGTTTTATTTTGTGCCGAAAATGCGGTCTCCGCAGTCTCCAAGACCGGGAACTATATAGGCGTTTTCGTTCAATTTCTCATCCACAGCCGCAACATATATATCAATGTCCGGATGCTCCTGCTGCACCTTGGCAATGCCCTCCGGAGCGGCTACAAGGCACATCAGGCGTATATTATCCACGCCTTTGCGCTTAAGCATCACCAGAGCATCGCAGGCACTTCCTCCCGTTGCCAGCATAGGGTCTGTGAGAATCACAAGGCGTTCCGTGATATCCTTCGGGAGTTTGCAGAAATACTCTACAGGCTGGTGGCTTTCCTCATCCCTGTAAAGACCGATATGGCCCACGCGCGCAACCGGAAGCAGCTTTATGAGGCCGTCCACAAGACCCAGACCTGCACGCAGAATGGGCACGATGGCCAGTTTCTTTCCGGACACCTCCTTTGCAATCATCGGGCAGATTGGTGTCTCTATAGGCTTGTCTGAAAGGGGAAGGTCTCTGGTTACCTCATATCCCATAAGCATTGCAATCTCGTTCAGGTTCTCCCTGAAGTCCTTGGTGCCTGTATTCTTGTCTCGGAGTATTGTTAATTTGTGCTGGACCAGTGGATGGTCAATGATGTGAACTGTGCTCATGGTTCGTTCCTTTTAAATCATACAAATATAGGTATTTTCGGCAATTAATTTTTGGTTTTCATGTAGTAATTTCTCTATTTTGCGGTCTAATGGATGTAGCAGAATTCAAATGAAGGCCGACGAGAAATTCTTTACACAGCTGATTCGGGATCACAAGCGCATGATATACACCGTGTGCTATATGTTCAGCAAGGATCAGGAGCAGGTGAACGACCTGTTCCAGGATGTGTGTATAAAGATATGGAACGGCCTGGAATCCTTCAAAGGCCAGAGCGACATCAAAACCTGGATATACAGAATTGCCCTTAACGTATGCCTGAATTTCGACAAGAAGGAAAAGCGCAAGGGCGAGAGGATACAGCTGGATGTGAACATCAATCTTTACGACGAGCAGGACAGCAAGAACCTGCAGGTTGGCCAGTTGTATAAAAGGATAAACCGGCTGGGACTTGTGGACAGGGGTATAATACTGCTTTGGCTGGAGGGCCTAAGTTACGAGGAGATTGCAGACATCATAGGCATCACGCCGAAGAATCTCTCTGTGAAGCTGGTACGCATAAGAGAACAATTGAAACAAATGAAAAATTAATATCCATTATGGAGAACGAGAGGGAAATAATGGCCGAAATGGCACAGCTGAAAGCTGATTATCAAGAACTTAAGTCCGAATTGGAAAAGCAGCAGATAGTTAACGAAAACAAGCTTGTGCACATTGTAGGCCGAAAGGCTGGCGATATCAGAAAGGTGAAGTTCACAGAAATCATGTGCGCCGCACTTGCCTTCACCTGCTGCCCAAGTTTTCACTACAGCTTCGGTGCCGACTGGTGGTTCGTATATGCCACCGCGGCAATGATGGCCGTCTGCGCCATTGTCTCATTCGTGCTCTACGGCAGGGTGGATGCCAGTCACCTTTTCACAAAAAGCCTTCTGGAGTACTCCCAGAGCATAAAAAGATTCCGCCGCAACATGATAAACTGGGAGAGGATAGGCTACGTCCTTATGATAATCTGGGTTTCGGTCCTGGGATATCAGATATGGATTCACAACTCTGAAGAGCAGGCCGTGCGCTACCTCACCCTGGGTCTTATGCTTCTGGCCGCAGTCACCGGTGCCATCATAGGCTACAGGCTCTTCCGCAAGGTGATGGACACCTGTGACGACATCATCAGCCAGATAGAGGAATAGTTATTTCCTGCTTTCAAGATACTTTTTCAGACCGGCGGCACGAAGCCTGCATGCCGGGCAATGGCCGCAGCCCTCGCCCTGTATGCCGTTATAGCAGGTGAGGGTTTCATAGCGCACAAGATCCAGAACGCCCAGCTGGTCTGCCAGAGCCCAGGTTTCGGCCTTATCCAGCCACATAAGAGGGGTATGGATTACAAACTGCTCGTCCATGGCAAGATTTATTGTGAGATTCATGCTCTTGATGAATCCGTCCCGGCAGTCCGGATAGCCGCTGAAATCTGTCTGTGACACGCCCGTAACAAGATGATGTATGCCATGCTCTCTGGCATATACGGCCGCAACGCTTAGGAAGAACATGTTCCTGCCCGGGACGAAGGTGTTGGGGAAACCGCCCTCCGGCTTCTCGTCATCCATCGTGATGGAAGAGTCGGTGAGGGAACTTGTGCCTATCTGGCTTATGAAAGAAGCGTCCTGCAGGAAGAAATCCACGCCCGCTTTCATTGCGATACGTCTTGCAACTTCAATTTCCTGGCTGTGTTTCTGGCCATAGCTGAAAGTTATGGTATGAACCTCCTTGAAATTCTTCAAAGCCCAGAAAAGGCAGGTTGTACTGTCCTGGCCTCCGCTGAAAACCACCAGCGCAGCAGAATCTTTCATCTGCATGTTAACTTTATTCGACATCGGCTATATTGAAAGGATTGTATGAAATGTTGTAATCGTAGGTATCCAGGCCCTCCCTCTTCTTCAGATAGCGCACTATAAGGCTTGTGACAGGAAGAATGATTACCTCGTACAGTGTCTTGGCTATAATCTGCGTAAGCATGATTCCAAGTATGCCGGTAATGGGCATCACTCCAAGGAAAACAACCGGGAAGAAGATAAGCGAATCGCAGGTCTCGCCCACCACGGACGAAACGATTGCGCGCCAGCCGAATCCCCTGCCCTTGTCGGAGGCTAGTTTCATCTTGCTCATAACCCAGGCATTGGCTGTAGAGCCGAAGAAAAAGGCAAGCAGCGATGCTATGGTTGTTCTTGGCACCAGGCCGAAGAAACTGTTGAAGCTTTCCGCAACGGCCCTGTTCTCTTCATACAAAGGGGCCGGAAGGCTGCACACAAGAGCGCTTACCAGGGCCACAAACACGCTTAGCAGGAAGCCCATCCAAATTACCAGACGGGCTTTTCTGTATCCGTAAACCTCTGTGAGGCAGTCATTTATGATATAAGACACAGGAAAGATGACAATGCCGCCGGTAAGCTGTATGGGAAGGCCCCAAAGCTGCCAGGTTCTTGGCACGAAGATGTTTGAGATGATGAGGCAGACGCAGAAAGTAACTGCAAGCCAGACAAAGGTGATGGACAGCCCGTGCTGCCCTGATGGGTTGGGATTATTTTTCATTTTCTTGTTTTTAAAGTGGTTAACAAGCACACTCGGTTGCAAATATACAACTTTTTCCGGAAAAGCGGAATTTGGGGCAATTTCTTAAAAATGACGGAAGCCCTCAAGGGTGGAAGCATCCAGGGATTCCGGGACGTTTTCCCAGTGGATTGTGCCCTCCGAATACGGCAGGATGCGGCCTATGACAGTGTGGGGAACATCCAGATCCGGCTCTGCATCGGGGTCCACTGTGAAAAGAAGTTCATAGTCCTCTCCCCCACAGACGGCAAACTTTTCAGCCGGCAGCCTAAGGCGCTGGCAATAGGCGAAAGACTCCATGGACAGGGGCAGGCGGCTCATATCCACAGCGGCATCGCAGTGCGATTCCTCCAGAATGTGACGCAGGTCCGAAGCCACGCCGTCGGAAATATCCATCATGGCTCCAACGCCGTCGGTATCCACCAGCACAAGACCCTCGTTTATGCGTGGAACAGGCTTGTAGTGGCGTTCTATGAGGTTATCGGCCGCAAAAGGCAGGTCCTGATCGCCGGCATTTCGCCTAAGGATTGCATCAAGGCCCAGTGCGGAATCTCCAAGTGTGCCGGTGACGCATATCAGCTGGCCAGCTTTGGCGGCGCTGCGAAGTTTCGCCCTACCCTTGTCGCATTTGCCCATAACCGTGACGCATATGCTGATGCCCCCCTTTGAAGAGGTGGTGTCTCCGCCAAGCAGAGGAAACTCGTATCGGTCCGAAATCAGCTTGTATCCGCGTATGAACTCCGATGCCCATTCGTCCCTGTCGCCGTCAAATTCCGGCAGGGCTATGGCAAGGAAAGAGCCAACGGGAAGGGCTCCCATGGCCGCAATGTCGCTGAAATTTACGGCCGCGCTTTTCCATCCCAGCTGGAACGGGGTGATGTCCTCGCGCAGAAAATGCACGCCTTCAATAAGCATATCCGTGCTTACAACGGTCTCCAGGCCGCTTTCCTGCGGAATGACGGCACAGTCGTCGCCAATGCCAATCACCCCTTCAGGCGCCTTGAAATTATCTTTAATGAGTTCTATCAGACCGAACTCCCCAAGTTTCTGTGTTTCATTCATAACATCAAAGATAATGGATAAATCCGAATTTATATGCTATATTTGCACGATTATTAACATAGAAGGGGTGCTGAAAGCTCTGCGGCGGGTGTCCAAAGAGTGCTAGGCTGAGATAATACCCTGGAACCTGAAACGGATAATACCGGCGTAGGAATCATGAGAAAAGCAAAATTCTATTTTGCGCTTGCCCTGTTCGTGGGCATGGCTGCATCGGGCAAAGCCCAAGACTCAACAATGGTCTACAAACTTAGCGAATCTATCGTAACCGCTGCGAAAGCACCGGCTAACGCTCCTTTTGCAATAAGCGAGATCAGCAAGAAACAGCTGAAGGAATTCAGCAAGGATGTAAAGGAACTCCCCTATCTGTTCACCAAGACTCCCGGCGTTGTGGCCTGGGGTGAGAATGGTCTGGGAACAGGAACCTCTTACCTTAGAATAAGGGGTGCGGGCGACAGCCGCATCAATGTAACTCTTGATGGCGTGCCTCTCAACTCTCCGGAGGATCAGTGCGTCTTCTGGGCCAATATGAACAGTTATGCCAGCCTTCTTGGCGGAGTGCAGATCCAGCGTGGCGTTGGCTCTTCCAGCAACGGTGACGGTGCCTTCGGCGGCACTGTTGCCCTAAGTACCAAAACTCCGTCCTTTGCGCCATCGGCCGATTTCAGCGTAAGCTACGGCTCGTACAACAGCGCAAAGACCACCGTCTCTTTCAATAGCGGCCTCATCGGCAAACACCTTATTATTGACGGTGGCGCGGCCTTTTCAAGGACAGACGGTTATGTGCACGGAACCGGTGGCAACGGAGGCAACTGGATGCTTGGCCTTCATATCCTTGCCAATGACAATCTTGTGATACGCTACCGTAATATAGGCAACGTGGAGAAAACAGCACAGGCATGGCACGGTGTGGTCACCGGCGACAACGCCCTAAGCATCTTTGACGGCACATACGGAGACAAAACCGGCATCAGAACCTATGCCGACATGTATAAGGCAGGTCTGGGCCGCTTCAACAACCTTTACGAGCGCCTTGTGTATGACGAGAACGGCTCTTTCAAAAAAGACGCAAACGGCAATTATGTGACAGAACGCTACAAGATGAACGACGGCAGCTTCTGGAGGCAGACCACGGATAACTTCCTGCAGGACCACAACATCCTTTCTCTGGCATGGAAGATCAATGACTGGTGGAAGTTCAACGCTTCGCTGCACTACACCTACGGCTACGGCTACTACGACGAGTTCCGTCCTGACAACAAGCTGAAGAAATTCGGCATCCAGGACATCTGGAACGCCAAGGGCAAGACCGTCACCGATTTTGTACGCCAGAAAGGCCTGAGCCAGCACACATACGGCGCCATTGCAAACGTGCAGTACACCAAAGACAAGGTGGACCTTATCATAGGCGCAAACGCCCAGAATTTCAACGGCAACCACTTCGGCTACCTTACATACATTGCCAACAGCGAGGTTCAGACTGCCCTGCCGCAGACAACCGCGTGGTATGACGCCAAGAACAGCAAGCTGCAGTACTACAACTCTGATGCGGTAAAGACAGACATCAGCGCATACGCCAAACTCACATATAACTTCACTTCGTTCCTTAGCGCCTTTGCCGATGTGCAGTACCGTTTCGTGCACTTCAAGACCTGGGGCATCAACGACAAATTCGTGAAGAAAGAGGGCGGCAGCAGCAAGACAGGTCCGTGGGTTAACCAGAGCCTGAACATAGACCAGAACTACAATTTTGTGAACCCTAAGGCCGGCGTAAGCTTCCACATGGGCGGCCATAACGCCTTTGCATCTTTTGCAATGAGCAACCGCGAGCCGGAGCGCAACAACTTCACCGACAACGGCAGCTACCCTGCACCTAAACCGGAGATGCTGCTGGACTATGAGGCCGGTTACACCTACACCGGCAGAAAGGTGGAGGCAGGTGTCACCCTCTACTATATGGATTACAAGAACCAGTTTGTGCAGACAGGCCTTGTTAGCGACATCGGAGAAGCCCTCACCACCAACATTGCTAGATCATACCGCATGGGTATCGAGCTTGCGGCTGCCTACACCCCTGTGAAATGGTTCACCATTGACGGTAACCTTGCCCTAAGCCGCAACCGCATCCTGGATTTCACAGAGATTGTGGAAGACTGGGACAACTGGGAAGGCAACGACTGGAACGGCGGCAAAAACGTGAACGGACAGCCTTTTGACGGCAGCGAGACAATCTCGTTCAAATATAACAGCAGCACCCTGGCCTTCTCGCCATCGGTAGTTGCAAACGTGGAGGCCACCTTCCGCTTCCTGAAGGGCGCAAGCGCATCATGGCACACAAGCTATGTGGGCCGCCAGTATCTGGACAACACCCAGAACCTGGAGCGCAGCCTCCCGGGCTACACTTTCACAGACATCAAACTGGGATACACGCTTGAAGTTCTGAAGAAAGGCATCAGGAGCGTGGACTTCGGCCTCACATTCGGCAATATCTTCAACAGCCATTACGCACAGAGCGGCTGGGTATATTCAGCTGTTGCCGGCAGCTATGGCCACACCAACGAGAACCGCTACACCCAGATTGGTTTCATCCCTGCCGCAGGCTTCACCTGCATGGGCAGCATAGCACTTCATTTCTAATGGAAAGCATTCTGGCATATATCACAGAGAACCCGCTGCAGATTCTGGGAACGGTAATCGGAGTGGTATACCTGGTGCAGGAGATAAAGGCCAGCAGCTGGATGTGGCTAAGCAGCATCATCATGCCGGTGATATCGCTGTTCGTATATTTCAGGGCCGGGCTGTATGCCGATTTCGGCATAGACATCTACTATGTGATTATTGCCATCTACGGCTTCTGGGCCTGGAAATGGGGCGGCAAAGCCGATAAGGGCAAACAGACGGAACTGCCTATAACAAAGACTCCGGCAAAGGCCTGGCCATGGATTGCGGCCGCCTGCGTGGTGATATTCTTTGCCATACGCTGGATACTTGTGAGCTTCACCAACAGCACCGTGCCCAACGCCGACAGTTTCACCACAACACTAAGCATTGTGGCCATGGTGATGCTGTCCCGCAAATGGATAGAGCAATGGTGGTTCTGGGCCGTTGTGGATGCGGCAAGCACCTGCCTGTATATCTACAAAGGAATCTACGGTTACGCCGGCCTGTATGCCGTGTACACCGTTCTGGCCTTCTACGGCTATGCCCGCTGGGCCAGGAAAATGGCTTAGATTTCAGAGAGTTCCAGCCAGCGCATCTCCAGATCGTCGGTTTCGGCAATTATGGCGCCGATACGCTCCGATGCCTGCTGAATGGCCATATAATCCAGCTTCCCTTCGGCGATGGAAGCTTCCAGAGACGCCTTTTCGGACGCAAGTTCGGGGAGGCGTTTTTCTATGGCCTCCAGTTCCCGCTGCTCCTTGTAGGAGAGTTTGCGCTTTGTGTTGGTCTTCTCCTTTACGGCCGATCCGCTGGCAAGCGCCGCTGCCTTGTCGGCGGCCTTCTGTGCAGCTGCCTTTTCGGCCTCATAATCCTTGATGTAGGCGCGGTATTCGCTGAAATTGCCTATGAAGTCCTTCACTACGCCCTCGCCGCAGAACACAAGCAGATGGTCCACGATGCGGTCCAGAAAGTGGCGGTCGTGGCTGACTATCATAAGCGAGCCCTTGAATTCTTTGAGGTATTCTTCCAGGATATTCAGGGTTACGATATCAAGATCGTTGGTGGGCTCGTCCATTATAAGCATATTGGGCTGCTGCTTCAGGACTGTAAGCAGATACAGCCTGCGCTTTTCTCCGCCGCTTAGCTTTTCAATGCGGGTGTTCCACATGTCGCGCGGAAAAAGGAACTGTTCCAGAAGGCGGATGTCGTCCACGATGTCCATCACCGTGTCCGATGGATTGAATTCCATACCCTGCTGACGGTAATATGCAATGTTAAGCGATGTTCCATGCTCCATTCCGCCCTCCACGCGCGCATCGGCCGGAAGATTGCCGGTGAGAAGGTTTATGAAGGAGCTTTTGCCTATGCCGTTGCGGCCCACTATGCCCACTTTGTCGCAACGCTGGAATTTGTAGTTGAAGTCCTTCAGATAGCAGTCGTTGCCGTAATACAGGCTTAGGTGGCTGCAGTCTATAATCTTGTTGCCCAGGCGGCCGGAACCCTGAACCTCGTCCAGGCTAACCTGGCGGCTGCGGTACACGGCTTCCGCGCGGTCCTTCAGTTCATAGAAGGCGTTTATTCTGTACTGGGCCTTTCCCGTGCGCGCACAAGGCGTTGCATGTATCCACTCAAGTTCGCGGCGCAGCAGGTTACGCACCTTGTCTGTCTGGGCATTGTAGTTCGCAATGCGCTCGTCCCTCTTTTCCAGGAAGTTCTGATAGTTTCCCCTGTAGGTATAGAGGTCCCCGTGGTCTATCTCCCACACCGTGTTGCACACCCTGTCCAGGAAGTAACGGTCGTGGGTAACCATAAGGAGGGTGCAGCGGCTGCGTTTCAGGAAGGATTCCAGATATTCTATGGCGTCTATGTCCAGGTGGTTGGTGGGCTCGTCCATTATGAAGAAATCCGCGTTGGTGGCAAGCATTTCCGCAAGGGCCACCCTTTTGATCTCGCCGCCGCTAAGCTGGCTCATCTTCTGGTTGTGGTCTTTAAGCAGGAAGTTGCTAAGCTGTTCGTGCAGCCTCTGCTGGAAGTCTTCCAGTTCTTCGGGAGTGAATTTGGATATGAGCGGATGGGCATGGTCCAGGGCCTGCTGGAACATGGTCTTGTCCGGATCGAAATCGTATTCCTGGGTGAGGAAGGCAATCCTTATCTCCCTAAGGAACATTATCTTGCCGCCGCTGTCACTCTTATCCTCCCCTGCCAGAATACGCATGAGAGAGGTTTTGCCTGTGCCATTAGGCGCAATGAGGGCGATTTTGTCGCCCTCATTGATATTGAATCCGATTCCGTCAAAAAGGATTTTTGGTCCGTAAGATTTTGACAGATTCTCTACCTGTAAATACGATGCCATAAAATATTGTATTTGACTTAATTCGGACCTGACTTCTCAAGTATTCGCCACGGTCGTGGCTCAACCCTTCCCAACGTTTCCTGCGTCATCACTGTGTGATAACTTGTCTCCGTCGGGCCCCTCCCCCTTTACCGCAGCGGGGGCGCGCAGGCCTTGAGAATGTCAGGTCCGAATTATTTCATATAATCATGCGCTCTGCAGAGCGCCGGCGGAGACCGTGTATTTTACAGAAGTAATAACAGTCGAACTGCTTCAACGTAAAATGTAAAATACGAAAGGTCGGGAGCCGCAGGGTATTAAGGTCGCGAAGGTGTTTACAGCAAGCATCTTTATGCTTGCGGCCTGAGCAGTAGGGCTTTAGCCCGCCGGGAGCCCCTAGGCATAGACGAAATAGCGGCAGCTATTTCGCATCCATGGCTTGACACGCGGTGATTGCTACCATCTTGTAGATATCATCAACGCTACAGCCGCGGGAAAGGTCATTTACAGGACGTGCAATACCCTGGAGGATAGGACCGATGGCATCGGCACCGGCAAGGCGCTGAACAAGCTTGTAGCCGATGTTACCAACCTCAAGGCAAGGTGCGATAAGCACATTTGCATGGCCTGCGATAGGGCTGCCCGGACATTTCTTCTCGCCAACGCTGGCAACGAGAGCTGCATCGGCCTGAAGCTCACCGTCAATCATAAGCTCCGGATTAAGCTCTTTGGCAATCTTTGTAGCCTCCACAACCTTGTCCACAACCTCATGCTTTGCAGAACCCTTTGTAGAGAAGCTTAGCATTGCAACCTTAGGCTCTGCGAAACCTGCCACGCTCTTCGCTGTCTGTGCTGTACAAACTGCAATCTGCGCAAGCTGATTTGCATCCGGCATAGGTGTAACGGCAACGTCACCCATAACAAGAACGCCATCCTCGCCATACTCTTTCTTATCGGTGATAAGAAGCATTGCACCGCTTACGCATGAGATGCCAGGGGCACATTTGATGATCTGGAGGGCCGGACGAAGTGTATCGCCAGTAGTTGAAAGGGCACCGCTTATCTGGCCGTCTGCGTCACCGCTCTTGATGATGAGGCAGCCGAAGTAAAGAGGATTCTGAACCAGTTTTGCAGCCTGCTCCTCGGTCATGCCCTTGCTCTTGCGAAGCTCGTAAAGAAGCTGGGTATACTCTGCTGTTTTCTCGCTGGTGGCAGGATCTATGATGGTAGCCTTGTCTATATGCTGGAGGCCAAGCTCCTTTGCATACGCAAGAATCTCCTCTTTGTTACCGATAAGGAAAATCTCTGCAAGATTATCGGCGATAGCCTTGTCTGCAGCTTTGATTGTACGCTCTTCCATAGACTCAGGAAGCACGATGCGCTGCTTGTTGCTCTGTGCACGCGCAATAATCTGATCAATAAGTGCCATAGTATTATTCGTTAAGTGAGTTTACAATATTCATGGTGTCGCGTGCGATCATCAGCTCTTCATTTGTAGGGATGATGGCAACCTTCACCTTGGAATCCGCAGCGGAAATCATGCGCTCTATGCCGCGGCAATCGTTCGCCTCTGCATCGAATTTTACACCCAGATAACCCAGGTTGTCGCAAACGCGGCGGCGGATATGACCGTTGTTCTCTCCGATACCGCCTGTGAAGACGATAAGGTCCACACCGTTCATCTCTGCAACATATGCGCCGATGGTCTGGATGATGTCGTGGCTGAGTTTCTTCAGAGCCAGTTTTGCGCGAGGATTGCCGGCAGTTGCAGCATCACCGCAGTCACGGCAGTCGCTGCTGATGCCGCTGATACCCAGCAGGCCGGATTTCTTGTTCATGATATTGTTCATCTCCTGGCTTGTGAGTCCCTCTTTGTCCATGAGGTAGCACATAACCATAGGATCGATGGTACCGCAACGTGTACCCATGAGAAGGCCCTCAAGCGGAGTGAGGCCCATTGAGGTCATTACGCATTTGCCGTTCTCCACAGCTGCAATGGAGCTGCCGTTGCCAAGGTGGCAGGTGATGATCTTGCTGTTATTAAGGTCCACGCCGGCAAACTCTGCGCCTCTCTGGCTTACATATTTGTGGGATGTTCCGTGGAAACCGTAACGGCGGATGCGGTATTTCTCGTAATACTCGTACGGAATGCCGTAGATATAGTTGTAATCAGGCATTGTCTGGTGGAAAGCTGTATCGAAAACAGCAACCTGAGGCACTGTAGGAAGGTTCTTTGTTACAGCGTCAATACCCATGAGGTTTGCAGGGTTATGAAGAGGACCAAGGTCACAGCAGACGGTAATCTGGTCTACAACCTCCGGAGTGATGAGGGTGCTGCGGTAAAGCTTGTCTCCGCCATGCAGGACACGGTGGCCTACAGCCTCGATGTCTTCCAGACTCTTAAGCACGCCGTGATCCGGGTCTACAAGAGCCTCAAGAACATATTTGATGCCGGCTGTATGATCCGGAATAGGGCAAGTGAGTTCGAATGAATCACGGCCTGTAGGAGTGTGTTTGAGGTGACCCTCCTCCATTCCTATACGCTCTACCAGACCTTTGGCAAGAAGGTCATATACGTTGTCGTTCTTCATGTCCATCAGCTGGTATTTCAGTGAAGAACTGCCGCAGTTTACTACAAGTACTATCATATATTGTTCGTTTTATTGTCCAATCAAACAAATATATAAAATTTTTCGCTACTTTTAGCAAATTATTTGGGGTGGGAGGAATGATGAATGGATGGAAATTGCAAATATCTCTGTACCGCTGACGGCCGGGGTTGCCGTTGCAGCGTGGACAAGCACCTACACACATAGCCCGTTGGCTGTATACGCGCTGTGCGGCAGCTCGGCGCTGATACTTTGCGCCCTGCTGGCCCTTTTGATGGCAAGAACCCGCAGCGGCGGGAATTATTCCCCGATGCGGGAGCGCTTTGTGTGGTGGGCCCTATTTTTCATGCTTGGAGCAGTATGCTGCTTCACCGCCGTGATGCGTGCCAATGCAGCGCCAGTTTCCATGGCGGCCGCCGGTGGCAGCAATTCCGGGGCATTGCAGACGAGACTGAATTACTTATCCCTGGAAATACGGAATCTTATTGCCGGAATCCCCTTTGCCGACGAGGGGAACAATGCCCTTCTGGGCGCCCTTATCCTTGGAGACAGGACTTCCCTTCCACGGGCCGAAGTGCAGGCCTTCAGGGCAAGCGGAGCAGCCCACTTGCTGGCCCTTAGCGGAATGCACCTGGGGATAATCTATATTATTATCAATCAGATTCTTAAGCTTATTGGGAACAGTTTTGCTGCAAGGCGCCTCAGAAGCATTTGCATAATGGCGGTATGCACAGCCTACACGCTAATGTGCGGGGCCGGGTCATCGCTTGTGAGGGCCTGTCTTTTCATCTGCCTTAATGAAACGGCAAAGCTTGTGAACAGGCCGCAGCCGCCGGGGCAGATATTCTGCCTGGCCCTGATGCTGCATCTAATTGCAAAGCCTATGGCCATAAGCAGCATAGGCTTCCAGCTTAGCTATCTTGCAATGGTTGGGATTGTTTTCATCTGGCCGAAGGTACGGAACTGGTATCCGCGGCCCGATGCTTCCGGTTTTTGGAATATATGGCAGGGCTCTCTATGGAATATATGGCAGAACATTGCCTGGAAAACATGGCAGGGTGCCAGTCTGACGATATGCTGCCAGATGTTCACAGGCCCGCTTAGTTATTTCTACTTCGGGACCTTCCCTAAATTCTTCCTTATATCGAACCTGTTTGCCGCGCCACTTATGACCCTGGTGATGTTATGCGGACTGGCCAGCCTTGCCATTCACGCCCCTGCCTGCTCTGTGGAATCGGGGGCAGTTGTCCAGCTTGAAGCGCTGCTTATCCCGTTTCTGGAAATGCCGTTCAATCTTCTGCGCTCCCTAATTGCCACAATTGCGGGAATGTCACAGGGATAATCAGAATCTGCCGCCGGCACCGCCGCCTCCGAAAGATCCGCCTCCGAAGCCGCCATGGAATCCACCGCTGAATCCGCCTGAAGAGCTTCCGAAACCACCGCCGAAGCCTCCGCTTCGGCCTAAACCGCTGCCGGGAATGAAAATGATATCGGGACCGCGCCTTCCGCCGGAACCGCCATTGCCTCCGTTGCCTCTGTTATTCCGATTCTTTGCCATTATGACAAGAACCACAAAGAAGAGAATCACCAGAAAAGCAATGATACCGGCAATCTCATCATCCTCATCATAATCCAAAGCCTCCTTGTATTCTCCGCTGGCATAGGCCATCAGCTTTTCGCATCCTGCCTTGATGCCGCCATAATAGTCTCCCTGTGCAAGATAAGGGATAACCACATCGTTTACGATACGGTGGCAATAGATATCGGGGATGGCGCCTTCAAGGCCTCTTCCAACGGCAATGAACACTTCACCGCCCTCGCTGCCAATACGCGGCTTCACAAGGAACACCACGCCATTGTTGAAATCGGCAGAGCCAACCTTCCATTCAAGACCTATCTGTATTGCAAACTGGCTGGCGCTCATGCCCTCCAGACTGTTCACGGTAACAACACATATCTGGTTGGAAGTAGAATCTGCAAAATCCACCAGCATGTGCTGCAATTCCAGAACCTGCGCATGTGACAGCAGGGACGCAAGGTCGTTAACCGGGCCTTCAACGGCCGGTTTTTGCGGAAATGCCCCTGCCAGAAGGCAAGAGCATCCCAGAATGATTGAAATAATCAGTTTTCTCATTCAAATGAAACGGCAGGAGCTTTTGATGCGCTCTCGTCAGCCTTGAAATAGGCCTTGGTCTCGAAACCGAACACTGCGGCAACAATATTTGTAGGGAACTGACGCATGGCAGTGTTATATTCCTTCGCAACCTCGTTATACTTGTTGCGCTCCACATTGATGCGGTTCTCTGTGCCTTCCAGCTGTGCCTGCAGCTCCAGGAACATCTTATCGGCCTTGAGCTCCGGATAAGCCTCACGTACAACAAGGAGTTTGCCAAGGGCGGCGGTAAGACCGGCCTGTGCGTTCTGGAACTGCTCCAGAGTCTCGGCATTCAGCTTGCTTGGGTCCACATTCACCGATGTGGCCTTCGCACGTGCCTCAACAACTTCTGTAAGGGTGCTTTCCTCGTGTTTTGCATAGCCTTTTACGGTCTGGACTAGGTTAGGGATAAGGTCGGCACGACGCTGATATACGTTCTCCACCTGGCCCCACTGTGCCGTTACAGCCTCCTCGCTCTTCACAAGGCCGTTATATTTGCCAGCGCACCACATTACAAGTACCGCAACAACGGCAACAACAATAAGAATAGTTGAAAATCCTTTTTTCATGATCAATACAAATTAATAATTATCACGGACGCAGCGCACGTTCAAGGCAATGGACGTCCTGTCTGCAGTTCCGAACTTTACATCGGAAAAATCCACATGCATATATCTGAAACATGCCTCTTCCCAGTTCATAGGATTAAGGTCCGAGGTCCAGAAGCAGGCATACTCCCTATAACCTGTCAAAGAGTCCTGCTCAGGCATGGAATAGCCCAAAGGAAGCGCGCTGAAGCACGGCTCACTTGGGATTGTGACATTAGGGTTATATTCCCACAGCAATGTGCCATTGAAATGAACCTTGCACAAAAGCGGGCTTGCGGCTTTCGGGAAATCACAGTAAGGCTGGAAAGACGCTCCGGGAATCAGATAGGAGAGCATAGCCCTGAAATCCTCATCTGAAGGAAGGCGCCAGCCCTCGGGACATACATGCACAGCCTCTTCATAAGTATAGAAACGGCCGAAGAACTGATCCATGATAGGATTGCCGAAAGACTCTCCCGCCTCTGCATAGGCCAGATTATGCCTCATCCAGTCTGTGCCGCCTATATTCCTGTATGGATATACTTCTCCGTCACGGAGATCCACAAATATCTCGTCGTTCTCGTTTATGATATTTTCCGGCATGGAGGAAATAGGATCCACGGCAGTAATGTATTTTACGCCCGAAGTGGAATAATAGTCCTTGCCGTCCACCGGAAGAATGCTTACTATGAGGGTATAGGTTGCAAGGGAATCCGGAAGAATGATATCAAAACTTACACCGATTTCTGGATTGTAATCTGTGGAAAGGGTGTCGACTTCCTTATTGAAAGAGCATGTAGCCAAAAGTTTGCCACCCTTCGGATGGCTTACACCCTTAGCCTCAAAATGCAGGATTTCACCTGTCAAACCATATTCCGGAGCAGAGGTGAATTCCACCGAACCGGACATGAAACTTTTTGTCGTCTCTTCAGTTTTTTTCTTGCAGGAGAAGCAAGCCAGAACAATTGCCGATATGGCAACCGCGCGAAAAATATTATTTACTTTCACTTTCATACACATTATCTTGCAAAGATGCTAAAATTCCACGAATTTCCCTTATTTTTGTACAAATACTTTGCCGTCAAGCGATGAAAAAACACATTTCAGCCATTATTTTATCCATGCTCCTTCTAACAGGATGTCAGGAACAGTATTACATACAGATCAAAGGTTTCGCACAGGGAGGAACCTACAGCATCAAGTGCAAACTGCCCAAAGGTGAGAACGGAATCTGGGGAGCAAAGACAAAAGGTGCCGTGGACAGCATACTCTTCTGCATAGACAATTCCATATCCGGCTATAACAAGGCATCATTGCTTTCGCGCCTGAACGCCGGGGAAAGCATAACCGATGACGGCAGTGCAGAATACAGGGTGCTGTGCGAAATCACAGACTATTGCGATTCCCTTTACATTGCTACCGACGGGGCACTGGACACGCGTGCAGCAGCACTTTTCGACGTCTGGGGCTTCGGGTTTCACAGCGGGGAGATGCCGGATTCCGCAGAGGTGGCGCAGGCCGCAGCCAACAGAAGCCGCATGAATTTCAATGCAGTGGCCCAGGGCTACAGTGCAGACAAGGTGGCCGGATACCTTAGGGAGCAGGGAGTCACCGATATGCTTGTGGACGTAGGCGGAGAGATGTACTGCTGCGGAACGAACCCCGCAGGAAAGGGCTGGACAATTGCCATAGACACTCCTATAGACGGAAACATGAATCCGGGAGAAAACATCCAGGGCATTTTCACAGTTCCGAAAGACAAGCCTTACGGCGTTGTAACTTCCGGAAACTACCGCAAATTCTATATTAGGGACGGGGTGAAATACTCCCACACCATAGACCCGCGCACTGCCGCTCCCGTAACCCATAATCTCCTGAGTGCCACAATCATAGCACCAACTTCAGCCCTGGCCGATGCATTGGCGACATATTGCATGGTGATTGGAATGGACGCGGCAAAAGAATTCATAAACAGCCGCGAAGACCTTGAAGCCTGCCTCATTTCATCGGAAGAAACCTGGTGCAGTGCAGGATTGAAACTTTCAGACGCAGAGTAGAACCCCGCGTCTGAAACCATTATCGGAGATCGGTTATCACCCAATCCCCCCTGTTTTCCGGACCAGAATAAGAAAAAATGCCCTTGTCCACAGGGGCCTTCACCCTTGCATCGTCCACCTTCACGCTTATGGAATTGCGGTTGCCAAGGTCTGCATTAAGGGACGAAAGCATGCCATCCTTTCTGTAGGAGGCGGACACTTCGGAATTCCCCAGATTGTGTCCCAGCATCTCGAATATGCTGCGCGGACTGGCGGACAAGTCCACCTTCAAGGCATTCTCCACCAGGGCCTCCATACTGTCCTGCATCAAGGTCCATGACACGATGCCGTCGTTGTATACGCAAACATCCGCTGTCTGAAGCACGAACATGCCGTCCTGATACCGCAGTTTTCCGGCGCCGGAAAATTCCTGGCCGTTCCACGCCATCTTATAAGTGAAGGACATCTCCAGAAGCTTTCCCTCGATAATGGAAGCAAAGCGCCTGTGATAGGTATCCTGCGCGTCCAGGGACAGGAAAAGTCCCATGCACAGTATCAGTGAAAAGATTTTTCTAAGCATGATTATTTCACGAAAGCATCAAGTATAGGCTGCAATGTGGCCAGATCCGGAACAAGCACTTCCCTGCTCTTGGAGCCGTTCTGCGGGCCAACTATTCCGGCCGATTCCAGCTGATCCATAACGCGTCCGGCGCGGGCAAAACCCAGCTGCATCTTACGCTGCAGGAAGGATGTGGAAATCTGCTGGTTCATTACGGCAAGACGGGCAGCCTCCTCAAACATAGGGTCCAGATTCTTCATATCCACAAGAGGCGATTCGCCGCCCCCCATAGGAGTGCCGTCCGGGTTCACCGGCTCCGGCAGATAGTATGGAGTGGTGCAACGCTGGTGATAGCCCTGCTGGTCGGCAATGAAGCCTGTGATTGCCTCTATTTCATCGGTATCCACAAGGGCGCACTGCACACGCTCCGCCTCGGCACCGGTGAAGAAGAGCATATCGCCCTTACCGATAAGCCTTTCGGCGCCCGGGATACCCAGGATAGTCTGCGAATCCTGCCTCTGGGCTGTACGGAAGGCCATTCGGGTTGGGAAGTTACCCTTGATTGTACCTGTAATTACATCCACGGAAGGACGCTGGGTGGCAATGATTACATGCAGACCGGCGGCACGGCCCTTGGCGGCAAGACGGTTTATGCTGTTCTCTATGCTGCGCGCAAGGTTGCGGTCCGATCCGAACAGACTCTTGGTTAGGTCTGCATACTCATCCACCACAACCACCAGGTATGGCATGAAATCGTGGCCATCGGTAGGAAGCAGATGACGGTTGCGGTATTTCTCGTTATAGTCCGTAATCTTGTTCACACCGGCCTCGCTCATAAGCTTATAGCGTTTGTCCATCTCCACGCAGAGAGAGTTCAGCACGGCCTCGGCATTCTTTGGATCAGTTACAATCGCCGACTTCGCCTCCTGGCTGTCGTCACCGCTAACAGGAAGAAGGGCAAGGTAGTGGTCCAGCAACTTGCTGTACTGCTGGAACTCCACCATCTTAGGGTCTATGAACACGAACTTCAGCTCTGTAGGATGCTTGCTGTACAGCAGAGATGAGATTATGGCGTTAAGGCCAACGGATTTGCCCTGCTTTGTGGCGCCCGCAACAAGAAGGTGCGGAGCCTCGGCAAGGTCGAACACCTTGGCTTTGGTTGTGATGGTGTATCCCACCGCAATAGGAAGCTCGGCCTTGGAATTGCGGAAGGCATCACTGTTCAGAATGGCTTTCAAAGGCACTACGGAAGGCCTGTCGTTAGGAACCTCTATACCCACGGCGCTTGCAAGAATAACAACGCGCACGCCCTTGATACCTATCTTTATTGCTATATCCTCTTCTATGTTCTTAACCTGATTCACCCTCACACCCGTGCCTAGCACAATGCTGTAGAGTGTTACGGTGTATCCCACCGATGCCTCTATGCTCTCCACAGGTATCTTGAAGGATGCAAGAGTGGCCTTGATTTTCTCTGTATTGCGCTCTATCTCCGAACGCGGAATGGTGAAGCGCTTGTCCGCATAGTCTTTCAGAAGGTCCAGCGAAGGGAAAACATAACGGTCCACATCGCTGCGTATGTCCAGCTGCGGAAGTTCCTCCAGATCTTTGGTTGTGAGGACATCCACGGGGCCGTTGATGGTTACTTTTGCATCCTCGTCCTCACGGGACGGCTCCACAATGCTTTGCGGCACGTCATCCAGGATATCATTGTCAATTACGGGTTCCTCCTCCGGCACAGGTTCCGGCTCCGGAATGGCAACGTCATTGACGTTTGAGAGAAAATCGTCCTCATTTTCCTCAAGGGACGGTGAAGGGACAGCTGCAGGTTCTGTAGCGGCAGAGTCCACGTCCGCCTTCGGCCTCTCGTAAAGAATTATTGCACAAAGGATTGGAATGACTGCAATGAGCACAATTGTGAAAACTCCGCCAACAAGGACATCCAGCGTGGCAACAATATGAGAGCATGCTTTTCCGCCCAGGCCTCCGTCAAAGAGGCTGGAGAGAGAAGAGGGGAAAAAGCTGCTGACCCAGGCAAGTGCAAGCGCAATGGTGAAAGTTCCGAACACTGTGTAGATCACTGTTCTGCCCCACTCCACCTTTCGGTTCAGAAGAAGCTTGTAGGCAAGGAAGGCAAGGGCTGCGCAAAGGAAAATTGCCGCAAGTCCGAAGCAGTCCGCAACAAGGAAATGACCCAGCTTGAAACCAAGGCCACCCGCATGGTTGGCAACCTTCACATTGCCGTCAAAGAAAGACTGGGCAAAGCGAAGGCTCTGGTCCTGCTTCCAATCCAGCATATAGGACACCGAAGCAAACAGGCCGTATATGGAAAAAACACCAAGAGCGAGGCCGCCTACAGAAGTAAGCGTCCCGTCCTTCAACATTTCCTTTAATCTCTTCATATGCATTAACGTCTGCCGTTACGGCGTCCGGAACGTTTCTGATTGCGTCCGCGGGCATTCTGCTGGCCCTGGATATTCATGCCCGGACGGTTGAATGTTGCCTTGCGTGAAAGCTCGGACAGCTCCAGACCCTCCGGAACCACAATGCGTCCGTCGGAAAGCTTCTGGATATCATTAAATATGGTCTGGTCGCTTACGCTGTCCTTGTTCCATATAAGGTATTGCGTACGCATATAGATTGCAAGGTCACGCAGCATTGCCGTCTTCTCCTCGCCATCCTCCTTCTCTGCAATGAGGTCTATGATACTTTCTATATTTCTGCCGTAATGTGTGGCCTTGATAGGTTTTTTCTGAACCGGAACAGGCGACGGAGCTGCCTCCAGCACCGCTTTCTGCGGCATAGGATAAGGGGCATCAATATCCAGATCGTAATCTGCAATCACAAAGAGGTTGTCCCAAAGTGTGCGCTCCCAGTTCTCCTGCTGGTGAATGGCAGGGTTAAGAATCTCCATCACGCGCACTACTGCCTTTGCCTGCTGGCTGCGCTTCTGTCTGTCCTCAATTTTCTTTACGTCCTCAACCAGTTTCTGCACAAGGCGTCCGTACTCCGGAAGAGTCATTTTTTCACGATGAGTATTGTATTCCAGAATACTCACAAAATTCTCTTTATTGTCAATCATTTCCATAACAGGCAAAGTTAATCAATTTATTGGATTATTCCACGAACAACCAGTTGGACTGGGCATCTTTATTGAACCAGGCCCAAAGCGTGAGAGGAACTTTCACGCCCGCAACCCTGTGATATCCATAGGCATAGTCTCCCATATCCAGATTCACTGCATTCGTGGCCTTGCGTGCGCAAACCCGGGCGAAGGAATTCAGGCTCATGGGCAGATGGCTTTGCAGGATGAACAGCTTGGAGCCCTTCTTGCACAGGGCCCTGCGTATGGTATAGCGCTTGTCCGTGAAATGGCGCGGAACAGAATCCACCACCAGCGAATGCTGCTGGAATCCTTCTCCGGAGAACCATTTGTATTCAACGTAGAATATGCCGTTCTTGATAGACACCCTGGCCTTTCCCGGAGACAGCGAACCGTGTACCTCATCGTCCAGGATATACTGGCCCAGGACTTCGTTTTCTTTGGTGCTGTATGCTGCGGGAACGCACAGCCGGGCATTTTCGGGCCTGCTGGTGCTCCAGTGGATTTCCCCTTCCGGAATGTTTATGACCCTTACGGAATGCCTGGCGAAATAGCATATGCACAGCAGGACCAGGACATCGGCCAGTATAAGAAGAAGGCCGCTGAGGTGCTTGAAAAACATGTTTTTCTTCTTGCTGCGAAGAGTCATCATGCGCACCCCGGCAACAAAAATCACCAGGAACAGCAGTTCTATGAGCAGCCTCAACAACATATCGTACCAAAATTACTAAATAATGTTCTGATACACAAACCAAAGATGGGCAAAAACATGCTTATATCCCATTTCGCCAAGAATGCGCCTGTAGCCTTCAATCTGGGCGTTGTATTCCTCCTTCGGCCGGCCGAACTTGTAGTCCACAACCACAACCTTGCCGTCCGGGTGGAAAATAATCCTGTCCGGACGGTGCGATGTGCCGTCGCCGTCAATAAGTTCCGTCTCCGCAAGCACCTTTACGCCGCTTTCCGCCGATGGGAAGAACTCCGGATGCGAAGCTATTCTCCGCCCCAGGAACTTCATCACCCTGTCTTTGCTTTCGGCCGACAAAGCGCCTTCGGCAATGGCCGTATCCACCGATGCCTCAAGGTCCGATGCCCTGAAAACACGGCTTAGGATATCGTGGAGCACTATTCCGCGCGTCCTGTAGTCCAGTCCCTCGTAACTGTTGTCCGCTTCAGTGAAAAAATCGGCCGCATACGGGCGAATTGCAAGGCGCTTGCCTATATTATAGAAAGGGTATGAAAGCATTACGGTGCCAACTTCCGCATCCTGGCCATCCTGGCTGCGGTCAGCGGAAAAATCGGCATATTCCCCACGGTGCAGGTCATTCTTCCCGCAGAATTCATACAGGAGTTTGGCAATGCTTCCGCCATAACTTCTTGACGAAGTATCGGCAGTGAGCAGCATACCCTTCTGGGCCCTTGTTGTGGCAACGTACAGAAGGTTCACGGCATCCACGCCCTGGTTGAAACGTTCCATCTGGAAAGCGTCACGGAAAAAGCTGTTGCCCGCCATCTTGGCTGTGAGCGGTACGTAATACAGCCTGGCCGAGAAATCCTTAAGCGGGCCGCGGGAGTGCTCCGGAGCTGCCCAGACACTAGTTTTCATGGAATCGTATAGACTTATGGTCTCCAGGAAAGGTACAATCACAAACGGGAAAGCCAGTCCCTTGCTCTTGTGAATGGTGATGATGCGCACTGCATCACTGCCCGATGCCGAGTTCACAACCGGATCCTTCTCTTTCCAGTACTGGAGGAACTCGTGAAGGTTGTTGCCGGTATTATTGCTGTAGTCCATCACGAAGTCCATGAAACTGGTGATGTACATAACCTCGTCTTCACAGTTGAGCCTGAGCTGCTCGTCGCTGCACAGATCGCGGTAAAGGCCCTCCACAAGATCTGGCAGACTGTGATACGAAGCATGTTCCCGGGAAATATTGTATTGCTGCGCAATATAGGCCGAAACGCTGTCCTTAGGATTATCCACATAGCCCATCATGGCCACCAGCCTGCGTACGGAAAGCGAGTTTTTCAAACGCAGGGATGCATCGGTGACAACAGGCACGCCAAGGCCTATGAGATGCTGGGCAATAAGGGTTCCGGGTGCTTTCTTGCGCACCATGATTGCAATATCGCTGTATCTTGCACCGTGATTCTTCACAAGGTTGTCTATCATCTCCCACACCCGGTGCAGCTGCACAAATTCACCACTCACGAAATTGATATCCACGCTGCCGCCCTGCTGTTCATCCGGCTTGCCAAGCTCCTGATGACACCCGGCATAAATGGAGGAAACGCTGTTCATTCCTTCCGGCACGGGATTCTGGCTGTCCACACTGGCAGCAATGTAGGGGTATAGTTCATTGTTGAAATCCACTATCTCCTTGAGACTGCGCCAGTTGCATCCCAGAGGGTCATTATGGATATGGCCGGGAAAACTGGCCTCAACCTGATGGTCCAGAAGTCCCCAGTCACTTTCCCTCCAGCGGTAAATGCTCTGCTTGACGTCGCCAACTATCAGATTGTCAAACACATGGTCCTTTGCTTCAGGATCTTTGTTCGCCTCGCTTTCCTTCAGCAGCGGCAGGAAATTCTCCCACTGCGTGCTGCTTGTATCCTGGAACTCGTCCAGCAGGAAAGTCTTGAACCTCACACCTGTCTTCTCGTAAACGAAAGGAGCGTCACTTCCGTCTATTATGTCCCGGAGAAGACTGTTGCTCTCGTCCGGGCAAACGACGTTTTTTTCCTTCACCACCCTGTCGAAGGTACGGAAAAGGCGGGCGGCAACTCCCAGGCCGTAAACCTGCGGCAAAAGCATCTGAGCGGTATGAAACTCCCTGAAGGCATCACCTGTCCACAGTTGTGCGAAACGCTCCAACTTCTCCCCCACCGCTTCGTATGCGCGCGGGAACAGTCCCTGCTTTGCCTTCGCGAACCATGTTTCGGCCGATGGGTCAAGGATTTTCTTCATATTGGCCTCGCTTGGGGGCTCCAGTTCCCCGGCACGCATGGTGCTGTATTTTTCTATGAACTTCAGCCAGCCTCTGTTGTAGGACTGGAAGTCGAATCCCGCACCGGTATTGGCCGCAATTATTTCGTTTGCAAGCGCATGCACGCTTTCTTCAAAGCCCTTCATTGCACGATGGCAGCTATCTTTCAGCTTTGAAAGCTCTTCCCTGCCATAGGCCTTCTCCCTGTCAAGTTCAATTTCCTTTGCCTTTTTTCCGAAGGATTCGCTCTTCAGCTGCCTTGCCATGGATTTCAGTCCGTCGTCCACGTTCAGGGTCTTGCCATCGGCCAGACGCTCTTCCATGTGCTCCACTATGAAATCCACCATCTGCCTGTCTTCGGCCTTGCTAACATCCAGTTCGTTCAGGATAGTGTCAACCGTTTCGTCCACAAGGGCGTTCTTGTCCAGCTCCACCTGATAGCGGCCGAACTGGCCCAATTCGCGTGCGAAGGCACGAAGGGTCTGCTGGAAGAACTTGTCTATGGTGCTCACCGCAAAGGCGCTGTAGTCGTGCAGGATATCGCTTAGAATGCGCTGGGCCTTGGGATCCTTGTGCTTTGCCAGTTCCTCTATGATACGGCTTTTCATCTCGTCGGTGGCCTTGTTGGTGAAGGTCACGGCAAGAATGTGGCGATACTCCTTCGGGTCATCGCTCCGGAGCAGCATATTTATATAGTTCTGTGCCAGCGCATAGGTCTTGCCACTGCCGGCAGAAGCTTTCATTACTGTTATCATCGGCCGCAAATGGTTTTAAAGTCACAGAATTCGCAGGTCTTGTCCTGATAATCGGGTTTCTTGCGGACAAAGGCAAATTCCTTGTTGTCAATGGTTTTTAGCAGTTCCCTCAGACATGCGTCCATCTCATCGGCAAAGGTCTCGTTGAACATCACGTTCTTGGGAGCCTCTTGCATTATAGAGCGTGTGGAATACACGGAATTGTATATGGTCTTGCCTTTTGCCAGAGAGTTCTGACGCAGCAGCATATCATAAATATGGAATTGCAGGGCGATTTTTGGCCTTTCCCTGAGACTTGCATCGAATGCCTTCAGTGCAATTTCGTCTGCATTGTCATCATTAATGTTCACATCGTCCGGGAGCACCTTGCCCGTCTTGTAATCCACAAGCCTTATCCTGCCTGGAACAAAGCTGTCCAGCCTGTCCACGGTTCCCTTGAATCTGAAGCCTCCGAATTCGCCCCTTAGCGTACGCTCCAGGCCAAGTATGGTGAAAGCGTCCACGCCCTCGTCCCTCATGAACTCAAGGTCGCGCTCCAGGGTCTTCAGCACATACTTGCTTATCATGGTGCAGAAAACAATATCGCGGCCCTGGATACTGTCAGAGCGCATCTGGGCCATTGTTTCGGCCTCAACCATGGAGGCTATTCCCTTTTTGTCCGCCAGCAGGGTAAGGAGATACTGCCTGGTCACCACCTTGTTTTCAACCCTCTTGTAAAGGGTCTCCATCACCTTGTGATACACATTGCCTATGATGCCGGAGTCCATAGTGTCGCTTATTTCCTCCTCGCCTTTCAGCTCCAGCACAAAGGAATAGTAGAACTGCATGCTGCACGAGATGTACATCTGCAGACTGGTTGGCGAAAGTTCCTTCGAATGTATCTTGCGTATGTGTTCGTCGGTCTTCACAACGAAATCAGGTTCCTCCACCGGCTTTGGACTGGCACCCGCCACCATCTTTTTCACCTTCGCGCCGAAATGATAACGGAGCTGCTTGATATAACGGCTCTCCTCTCCGGAGCGCATTCCTTCAGAGCGTGAGTCCATAAGCATCACCACTCTTGCGGGGCGCTGTATCATGCGATAGAAATAATAGGCCCAAACGGCATCCTGATATTCCACGGAAGGCAGGCCGAAGCCACTTCTGAGCAGCGGAGGTATGAACGAAGGATTGAAGCTTGAACGCGGAAATACGCCCTCATTGCTGCTGAGGATGAAGATTGTGTGGAAATCCAGGCCCCTGGTCTCCAGAGGTCCCATTATCTGCAAACCGGTTAGCGGTTCTCCCTTGATAGGCACCGCTCTGCTTCGTATGCTGCTGTCCAGAAGTGCGAAATAAGTCCTTGGGAGTATGCCCAGACTTTTGCCGGCAAGAAGGTTCACGGCCTTGCTGTATTCCATGGCAAAATCCATTTCCAGCGCAAAGCGCGTCTTCAGCTCCTCATCGGCGGCAATACTGCGGCCGATATAATTCAGGACATCAAGCTGGTATGCCTCAATAGAGGCTATCTGCGAGGCATCTGTACTCTTGTCGTCCTTTAGCACCGGGCGGAAAATGACTTTCAGCAATTCGGAATCGCCGGTGTCATCACAGGCTATGAAATAGTTGCGTTCGGCCTTTATTGCGGCAAGCCTGTCCCTTCCCGGCTGGTCCAGCAAGGCATCAAAGAGATTGTTGCTTACGATGTTCCAGAACGGGCGGTGATAAAACAGATAGCAGTCCTCCTTTTTCCTGAGCCTAAGCTGCAGCTGCGCAATATCGTTCATCAGCGTGAAGAACGAACTTGCCCCCATGGAATAGCCCATGGTCACATTCACCTCATTCACCCTTTCCGGAATTGAATTGAGAAGAGGCTGCAAAAGGCTCTCATCGGGCAGGATGATGGCCGTGCGCTCATCGGCATGTATATCCTTCCGGCCCAGCATTTCGCTTACCACCTTTGTCTGCCCAACTGCCGACGGCACGCTCACCACCTCAATCTGCGGCGCATCGCTGCATGGTTCAAGTTTGAAAGACTGCGGAAAAGCGGCAAGATTGTCCTTCATGAAGAGGGAGGACTTGTTGTGGCTGTCCCTTATCCACGGGCTTTGCCAATCCCAGCAGAATTCTGCCATCTCCACGTTTTTCAAACGAGTAAGAATAGTCTTTTCCGCTTCACAAAGCACGTTAAGGCCACAGAAGACAACTTTTTCCGCAAAGGGGAAGGCCTGTTTGAAAAGGCTTTCTCCGCCTTCGGCCTTCATACGGCAGGCCAGATCACGAACCATTCTGCCGCCATAGCACAGGCCATCGCTGTCCAGGTTTTCATTGAAGCGGACATACAGTTCGCCAAGGATGTTCCACAAGCGGGCGAAACGCAGTTTGAACTCCCCTTCCTCCTGGAAATGGCCCAGGAAGGATTTTATGGCTTCCTTCTGGGTTTCAGACAGATAGCTGAGGTCCCCGCCCATATCCTTGATATCACTTACGTTACGGAAGATATCCTTTGCATCAATAAGATACTTGTCCACATCATCGAAGTCCCTGATGATGACGTTTCCCCAGAACACAAACTCGTCAAGACTCTCACACGCTATCCCCTTTTCCTTGCAGATGGCAGAGTAACAGTCATACAAGCGCAGCACCAGGCTTAGGTTATCGGCCTTCCTGCCTCCGCTAAGCGATGTGATAAAATCATCAATGGAAAGCAGCTGAGGGGCGATAATTGCCTTGTGGCCTTCTTCCTTCACAACATCGGCCAGATACTTGCGGAAGAATACGAGGGCGCGGTGGCTTGGGAACACAAACACAAGACGGCTGATATCTTCAGCCGTCCCGATGTAATGTTTTGCTATCTGCTTTAGAAACGGAGTCACGTTAGATTCGTTTGCGAATTTCTTTTGTTGCTTCCTCGTAGCCCGGTTTTTCAAGAAGGGCGAACATGTTCTTCTTGTAGGCCTCAACACCAGGCTGGTTGAATGGGTTCACGCCAAGGGTGTATGCACTTACGCCGCAAGCGAACTCGAAGAAGTAGAACAGCTGGCCGAGGTTGAACTCGTCAAGTTTCTCAATCTCCACCTCAAGCTGTGGCACGCCGCCGTCAATGTGGGCCAGTTTGGTGCCCAGCTGTGCCATGTGATTGCAGTAGTCCACGCTCTTGCCAGCAAGGAAGTTCAGGCCGTCAAGGTTCTGCTCATCGGCCTCGATGACAAGGCTGCGCTGAGGTTTCTGCACGCTTACAAGGGTCTCGAACATAACGCGGTCACCCTCCTGGATGAACTGTCCCATGGAATGGAGGTCAGTTGTGAAGCTGCAGGCTGCAGGGAAGATACCCTTCTGGTCCTTGCCCTCGCTTTCGCCGTAAAGCTGTTTCCACCACTCGGCAAAGTATGTAAGCTTCGGAACGAAGTTGATGAGAATCTCAATTTTCTTGCCGTACTCGCTGTAGAGAAGGTTACGCATTGCAGCATATTGAACGGCAATGTTCTCCTCCGATTTAACGGCCATCTTCTGCTCCATGTCCAGGGCACCCTTAAGGATGGCCTCAACATCGAAACCTGCAATGAGGATAGGAAGAACGCCTACCGGAGTGAGGACGCTGAAACGGCCGCCCACATTATCTGGAATCACGAAAGTCTTGTAACCCTCCTGTGTGCTTAGGCTCTTGAGTGCGCCGCGTGCCTTGTCTGTAACGGCAACAATACGCTCCGATGCCTCTTTCTTGCCATATTTCTTTTCAATGTACTGCTTTACGATGCGGAATGCAACTGCAGTCTCTGTGGTTGTACCGGATTTTGAAATACAGATGCAAGCCACGTTGCGTACGTTCATGAGGTCCATCATCTCGCAGAGGTAATCCTCGCCAAGGTTCTGGCCGCCGAAAACAACCTGAGGGGCGCCGTTGTTGCGGAGGATGGCGTCAAAAGTGTGGTTCAAAGCCTCGATGGCACATTTTGCACCAAGGTATGAACCGCCGATGCCAAGAACCAGAACAAGGTCCACGCCTTTTGCCTTCCAGCACTCCTGGATATCCTTGCACTGCGCAAGGATAGGACCTGCAAGTGTCTCTGATGGGAGATGTTTCCAGCCAAGGAAATCATTACCAGCGCCGTCCTCTTTGTCCAGAGTGTCGTAAGCGGCAAGTGCTTTCTGCACATACTGCTGATATTCAGCATTTTTCACAAAGGTATCACAACCTTTAAGATTAAGTGTAAGCATAATATGAATTTTTATTGATTGTCGTTTTAATCGTATATCAGAATAGCAAATATACTAAAAATTTGGAAGTTTAGAAAATTTGTCCTACCTTTGCACTCAACATCGCGGGTTAGAGCAGTTGGTAGCTCGTCGGGCTCATAACCCGGAGGCCGGAGGTTCGAGTCCTTCACCCGCTACTAAGACGGACAATGAGTAATCGTTGTCCGTTTCTTTTTTACCACTAGCCTCAACACAGCTGCGTAGATTGACGATTTGTGAGAAAAATTGGTTCATCCCATCGGTTCGATAGCTACGTGTTTCACCATCCCACAACACTCCCTGAGGAAAGACCAGAGCTTGTATTTGCTGACATACCTCAAAATTGCCTTTATCCCACTCTGAACCTATTGTAGAGGCGAATTTTAGCACCTCAGCAGTATAATCCGCAAGGTTCGATTGATATTCTGAGTATCTTGCAAGCTCTTTCTTGTATTCGCGTATCTGCGACTCCAGTTCTGTCTTGACCTCAATATAATCAGACTCACTTATAACATTGTCTGTAACATATTTTATCTTGGCGTTTTTAAGCTTTGTCTCCGTGGTCTTGATATTCTTCTCTATCATTTTCATAAGTTCTATATCCTGCCCTTCCTTCTGTTCAAATTTAAGTCGGATTACGAACTCCAGTATCGGTCTAAGTTCTGATGGTATTGATAGACCATTCAAGACATCAGAGTATTTTTTGTGCATTTCCTTTGCCGACACATTGGTTCTACACCCTTTCACTCCACACTTGTAATAGTTTATTCCTTTTGCCTTTACCGTGTAACCACTGAGGGCATGTTTATCCTTAGCACAGAAGACATGCTGCTTCAAGGGGAAATCTGGAGTTATTTCTGAATGCTGGTAATCCTTATTGTTCCCATCAAGGATACTTTGCACCTTGTCAAACAGTTCCCTTGAAACCAACTGCTCTTGCTTGCCTTTGATGACTTCCCCATCCAGATATTTATGTTCAAAAAGACCGCAATAAAAACAATTATGCAAGCACTGAGACAACTTTTGTTTTGACATATCCAGCCCCAAAACCTTAAGCCTCCTTCGCACTTCCGCTTGGGAAATGTTTGGTTCATCTGCAATCCACTGAAACGCCAGTTTTAGAAGCTTTCCTTGCTCATTGACCGTTATCACATGATGTTTCCCCACCTTCTTGGAATCATACCCAAATGGTGGACGTGAATACAATTCTCCTCTCCTGACGCAAGCCACCATTCCATCATGACATTTATGCCTACGCATAGCATTTTCAAAATCAGCCAATACGATAAAGATGTTTTCCATCTGCTCTGCAACAACACTGTTTTCATCTATCATCTGATTCACTGACTTCACACATACTCCCTTCCTCTTGATGGCAGTCTTATATATGATTCCATCATTTGAATTTCTTGAGAATCTGTCAAAATCAAACACCACAATTATGTTATACTCTGGGTCGTTCCCAACCTCGCTTATCATATCCAGAAACAACTCGCCAGCCACCTTTGCAGACTCATTCGTGCCGCCAAATTCCTTTTTGATGCGATAACCATTATCCTTGCAGTATTTACGACAAGCATCTAACTGTGTGTCTATTGAACAGTTCTTTTTAAACTGGTCTGCGGAAGACACCCTTGTCCATATAGCCGCTACCTTTTCTTTCTTTGCCAATTCATATCTCTTGGCAACTATTTTTTCATCTTTTGTCAAGTATTTCTTTTTCCTTATCATTATCGTGAATTTTTAAGCCTTTTATTTTTGTAAATTGTATATCCAATCTCAGCAATAGCATCCAAGCCGTTACAGATTGAGAGCATGTCATCTATATTTTCGATGCCTAGTTTTTTAAATTCGTCTTTTACGTCTTCTTTTAAATTTTCAGTTAAAACCATTGAAGAGCCATTTTAAACTCTTATTTGTGTATTGAGACTCAGCGCACTTTGCACTGTCTTCTGGTCGTCCAAGGGACACGTCACCCTTCCAGCACTTACAGCTGGTTCAAATTTGTTGTTATATCGTGAAAAATAAACTTAGAATGCCTTTCGGCTTATTATTGCTGGTAACTCTGTAACCAGCGAAAACGCATAGCTTGAATTTAGAAATTCTGCCTTATCAAAGAAGGCTGCGCTTCTAATGCAAATATATATTTTTGAAAATTAAAAACAAAATCGCTTCAACTTGCGGAGGGTGTTGACGCTTGTTCCAGTAAGCTCAGAAACGTTTCTGAGACTTATTCCTTTCTTCAACAGACTGATTTCTTTGGCATACTGAGCCTTGTATGACTCATCGGTCTTGCGGTAAGATGATGGACGACCCATTTTGATACCATTGGCTTTGCAGTTGGCAATATACTGGTTTCGTCCGCTGGTCATGCGTTCTTTGATGGTCAAGCGTTCCATCTGGGCTATCTCCAGAAGAATGGTGCATATTAGGCTGGCTACTGGATTGACCTTACCATCAGAAGTAAGGGTGTCAAGGTTGTAGTTCTTTACATGAAGGCTCACCTTGTTTTCATTGAGGGTCTGAATGATTTTGAGGGCTTCAAGGGTATTACGTCCAAGTCTGCTGATTTCAAGGCATACAACGCGCTTAACATCGTTCTTCTTGACATACTCGACCAGACCAAGGATTTCTTCCCTATCCTCAATCTTGGATGCTCCAGAGACCTTGTTTGCGAACTCCTTCACAACCTCCCATTGCATCCTCGCGCAATACTCACGAAGTTCAATCAGCTGCCTCTGATACTCCTGCTTGTCTGTGCTGACCCTGGCAATGATTACGACCTTCTCCATAACGCTAGCAAACTTTGAGGATGCTCTGAATCTGCATACTGCGCCATGCCCCTTTCTCTACATCCCAGAATGTTATAACGTTCCTCTGCTCACCAGAAATACCGCGTCCATTGATATGATTCTTTACCAGAGAAGATTTGGTTGTGGCAAACCTATGAGCGACCTCACCTGACTTCTTTGTAAACCACACCTCTATAACGCCTTCTGACATGCGCTTGCGAAGCTCGTTACCGAGGCTGAGAAGATAGCCAGTAAGGAACTGATTACCTATCCTTGAATTGATTACCATTGCTTTTCTAATATCCTTGCTACTCATTGCTACGATTGCCATATTTTCCATATCTGTTCCGTTTTTGTTTATACAAATATAGTGCATATTTTTAATATATGCAAGTTAAATAAGGATTATTTTCATTATATGCAATCTTTTATTTACTTTTGCCAGATAAAAGCATCAAAATGGAAGAGAAGAAGCAAGAAAGGACTGTTGTCCATCTGGAATTGAATGGGCAGCACTACTATTATGGCAATCTGAAAGCCCTGTGTGAACACTGGAGCAAGGAGGACATTGGGGTAACCTACAATTACCTCCGCAACTACGGCATAGAGCCAGAAAGACCGTTCATCGGAAAGATGTGCATCATCAGAAAAGGAATAATTGTCACAACGTCCAGAGTTGTCACTCAAAAAGTGGCAAAGGACCAATAATTTATTATATTTGCGTGTTGGCTGAGATAAGCCGACAATTACATATTAGCGAAAGTGTTTTCGTGTCCTTAGAGGAAATCTGCAAAATTTCAAATGATGGGGCTGCGCAAACTCTTATACGCTCGTGCTTTGTCTATGGGATAGCTGCGTCTTGCAGCGAACACTCCATACCAGCCGAGTGTGGAGTGTCAGTAGGTTATCCATCAAGGTTTTGCAGAGCCTCCTCTAGATAATACGAAATTGGCTCCACACTTTTGTTTTGTATAACAGTGGGCATCTTGGGGTCATGCAAAGCATTCAGACAGATGGCAATAATCGACGTCGTAAAGTGGGAAGCCAACAACCGCGAATTCTGCCGAAAATTTCAATCTGACGACCTTAGACTGGGTTCTCAGCTTGTTGTTTACACAGCTCAGACAGCGTTTTTCGTTAAGGGCGGTCAGATTCTTGACGAGTTTACATCTGGCACATATACCCTCAAAAGCGAGAACCTTCCACTTCTCAACAAGGTAATCAACCTTCCGTTCGGAGGTGATTCTCCTTTTCAAGCGGAAGTATGGTTCATCAACCAGATATCCAAGCTTGACCTTAAATGGGGCACGCCTAATCCAATACAGCTGGAAGACCCTAAATATGGAATCATTGTGCCAGTACGCGCATACGGTCAGTACGGCATAAGGATATCAAACCCACGCTTATTCCTTGAAACCCTCATCGGGAACATGGACAGCTTTACCGCTGATTCCATTGACGCATATTTCAAAGGAAAGATGACTTCTGCCCTTAACAGTATTCTGGCTAAGAAAATCATCAGTGACAAAATCTCGATACTTGACATCAACCTATACCTGATGGAGATATCTGAATTCTGCATGGGAGAAATCAACAAGTATTTTGAGAAATACGGAATCTCCCTTGAAGACTTCTCCATCATGTCTATCAACGTTCCTCAAGACGACCCAAGCTTTGTTAAACTCAAAGAAACTAAAACAACAGTAGCAAGGATGAACCTTGCTGGTCGTGATGTTTACCAGATGGAGCGCAGCTTTGACGTTCTGGATAAAGCTGCTGGAAACACTGGGGCTGGAGCTCAGATGATGGGATTCGGTGTAGGCATGGGAATCGGCAATGTAATGGGAGGAGTAGCGAACACTAGCCTCAACACCAACCCACAGCCAACACCGCCTCCGATTCCGCAAGAGACAACATACTTTGTCTATGTAAACGGGCAGCAGATTGGAGGTCAGACCGCAGCTCAGATAGCATCCATGAAGGCTCAAGGAATAGTCAATGACGAGACCTTGGTCTGGACTGCTGGAATGGCTAACTGGACGCCTATCAAATCCGTCCCGGTCCTCGCATCCCCTTGCCCTCCACCAGTACCTCCAGTTCCACCTCAAATGTAACACCCATGAAAAAAGTCACTCTGATAATAGCATCATTGTTTTTGGTGCTCAATGTAGCATTCGGGTTTATCATTACTGCCTATACCCCTTTCAAGGTCTGCTTCTCCAGCGCAGCGATTATTGTCACTGCGGTTCTGATATGCCTTCTCAGCACGGTCAAACTCAAGGACGCATTCGCCATTTCACTGAGCTTCCTGTTCTCTTTTCTGGGATTGGTGCAGTTCATCTTGGGCTGCTGTTCTCCAGATACAGTAACAGACAATGGTTACCTTGTTGCCGCCCTTATCCTGCTGGCATTTGAAATCTCAATACTCCTCATCTGTAATTTAACTTCTAAAAAGATATAAAAATGAAAACATTCTTAGACTCAGACATTATCCCTAGGGGAAATGAAGACCCAGACATCCTTCCAAAGAAAGAGACACCTCAGCCTACAAAGGAAAAAGGTCCACTTAACGACTAAAAACACAAAACATGGAAGAGGTAAAGAAAAGTAACGATGAAAATAAGTGCCTAGAAAAAGACATTCACCTAATTGTCGGCGAGAACCTTAAGGGCTTGTTTTTATCTAAAGACAACACAAAAGAGAGAAATACAGAAATTCTCATAGAAGCATTAGCAGCCTTGTTTAACAAGCGTCTTATTGCATTGGAGGGGCATATGTATTGTTTTGACAAACACAAAGCTTTTATTGACGATGTGAAGCGTTTGTGCAGTTTTAACGAGGATAAAATAGAAAGTTTCGTACATGAATGCCTTAAAGCAATTGCCCCACCTGTTATAAACACATCAGACAACAACCAAGAATAGCCATTATGAGTAAACAGTTCACAACATGCCCTCAGTGTGGTGCAATGGGAGAAATCGGAGCAAACTGCGAATTCTGCGGTGCTCACATCGAAGCGAAAGACAACAGCACTGTCTGCAACGAGCTTATCCCACAGCATCGAACCATATCTTCGGCTGAGTTTGCGAAAAAGGTTTCTATTTTTCATAACGTTGGCAATTTCATAGAGGGTCTGGCAGTTGCTAGAATAGGACAATTGAACGGAGTGATAAATCTGAATGGAGATTTGGTTCTCCCTTTAGAATATAATGAAATTAAGATTGACACTGATTGGGGTAAAAGATATCTTCTCATAGATGCAATAAAATACTTAGGAAGATGGGAATGCCATCTGGTCTTCTTGAATGATAGAAGAATGATATCAATTCCATCGGGGTCACATTACCTTGTTGATAGTAGCAATTATAGTTTTATGCCTGATTATGACAATAGTATATTACGATATAATGGCTGGGATAGGACCGAGTATGATTACTGCAATTTTGTAACTAATACAGTGATATACTTTACTTTTCTATTTGAAAGTGACCATCAATGTTATGTTAGTCCTCGCCATGCGAAACTAAATTCCGAAAGAAATAAAGAATTGTTAACCGAACCTGGTATTTACGACATCAAAACATGGTCACTTGTTAAAAAGTTATGTATAGAAGATACAATACTAAAGTCGAGTAAAGAGTTAGAAGATAAAATATTAAAGAGAATTTATAATTCTGACAAGGAATCTGTTGATAAATTTCTCTCAAGATACGATGAGCTCATTGCTGAGCAAGAACGCATCGCACAAGTCCATGCCGAGTTTGAAGAATGGAAAGAAAATAGAAGAAAATCAGAGCTCCCTAGTCCACTCTCTTTTTACATGCTTTTTGGAATACTTTTCGTTTTAATCGTTTCATATTTTATGTGGTTGGGATTATCATGAACAACGTAAATTACAGTAATGAATTAGTAAAGGTAAAGAGCCTTTGTAACATAAATGAGAATACAATCAATGAGTTCACAGAACCTATTTTGGAGCGTATTGCGCCACCTGTTATAAACACATCATACAACAACCAAGAATAGCCATTATGAGTAAACAGTTTACAACATGCCCTCAGTGTGGTGCAATGGGAGAAATCGGAGCAAACTGCGAGTTCTGCGGTGCTCACATCGAAGCGAAAGACAACAGCACTGTCTGCAACGAGCTTATCCCACAGCGTCGTACCATCTCTTCGGTAGAATTTGCAAAGAAGATTTCAATTTTTCACAGCGTTGATAATTTCATAAGTGTTGTCGCACAAGTAAGGATAGGCAATCTGAAAGGTGTGATAAACTTAAACGGAGATTTAGTCTTACCTATTGAATATTCTAGCATTATTATAGAATCAGACAGTAAATATGTAGAAGCCAATCGTCGCTATATTCTGATAAGTGTAAGGAAAGAAGAAATAGGTAAATATAATAGTTATCTAATCAAAGTAAATGGAGATGGAGACCTGTTGCATGCCCCCCAAGACATGGGAGTCCTGACACCAAAAGACTATTCCCTTTTACCTGACTATAACAACAGCGTATTATTTAGGCGCAACGCTGAATTTGTCTACTATAACCTTATCACTAAAACCAGTGTTCGCTTTAATATACTGATTGCCAAAGGTCTCTATTGCTATGTTGGTCGCAAAACGGCAGACAGAAACAAAGAGACTCTAGCGGAAGTAGGCATATACGAGACAAAAAGCTGGTCTCTTATTAGGAAACTCGATGGCCTAGAGCACTTTCACGCTATGCTAGAAGAAAAATACGACGGAGTCTCACTAGAAAGTTTCCTTTCATTGTACAATGAATTTTTTGCTGAGGAGGAGAAGAGAAAGAAGGAAGAGGAAGAAGAGAAGATGAAAAAGGAGGCTAGGGAGAAATTAGAAGGCAATATATTTTATAGAATATTTGCTGGAATAGGCAGAGCTATTTGGCTTGTATTTCGGATAATATTTGACTTAATAGGTCTTTAATACTTTTAAATATAACAATGGACAACAACGTAAACTACAGTAATGAATTAGTATCTGCCGCTGAGAGCGGAGATGCAGTAGCTCAATTCCTATTAGGCAGCTGTTACCAGTTTGAACATGGAATTGCAAAAGATTATGTAAAGGCTGCCCAGTGGTACGAAGCAGCCGCAAAACAAGGCATACCAGAAGCCCAGTGGAGTCTTGCCAAATTGTACGAAATGGGCATGGGTGTCGAGATGAACAAGGACAAAGCCATCGAATGGCACACCCTTGCGGCAAATCAAGGTTATGCACTTTCAAAGCAATCTTTGCGCCACCTCCAAGGTAAAGGCCTCTTCGGATTATTCAAAAAAAGATAAAAAAATAAGGTGATACAAGATTTCGGTCTGTATCACCTTTTTTGAAACCTTAAAATGACACATTTCAAGATTTGACACATTTACCTCACCTCAGCATATCCAGAAGTTTTGGAAGGGTGTCGGCGTCATTCTGAAAATGGAGCTTGTCAATAGCCTTGCGGTATGGCTTCATGACTTCTGAAAATTTTGTACCTCGTTTGTAGAGGCTTCGCAACGTAGCCTCCACCTTCTCCAAATCATAGTCGCAGTCTTTCAACACCAGCATCGTAATGTATTCCTTTCGGTCATTGAGTTTATCATCCTCCGATTGAGTCTTTACGGCGGCCTCAACAAAATCATAGATAGGATTAGCCGTAGATGCCAGCACCGTATTGAGTTTTGTGTTTGTAACGCCTAGTGAATCCCGTATCTGCTGTTTGGAGTTAAGGTTTAGTTCAAATCGGCAGATGCCATCAAAAGCCCCTTCAAGGTTGTTCTGCTTTATGAAATCCAGATTCTCCGCTCTGGACATCTCCTCGCCCTTATCATAAACCGTCATCCTTTTCTTGCATTTTCTGGTTGTGACGTTCTTCTCTAGAACGAGATTGTTATTTCTCTTTCGGGTGCACACATAAGTATTGTAGTTTGTTATGTGGCTCTTAATGTAGGATGTTAATCTAGGAACATCCCCGTACGGCAAATCTTTAGTGACATCACACTTTGTAACATCTGCACCCATCATTGCCTCAATGTCTATCTCGCAAAAACCTAGGGCATTTATACTTCGGAAGCATTGCTCTATTGTCTCTTTTGAAATAAGTTTTGGGTAATCGTTAAGAAGAACCTTTCCACTGAATTCTACTACGGCTTCTCGTTCTTCATAGTCAATTTTGATGCTGAGGAAGTAAGGTTTTTCCTGACAGTACCTCAGCGATGTTGTTTTGTTTTCCTTTACCTGCTTGCTAAATGCAGACTCATCAATGATTCTGATTGAATCCAAGTCAGCAACAAGCATCAACTTGTCGAATAATTGCATTTAATTTTCATTTTACTTGCTTTATTTTTTCCTTCTTCTTCCCCTTGATAAGTGGGGGATTTATACGATTCCGCCATTGGTTATTGAAGGTGTTTCACCAGACGGTTTGTGGGGTACGGTTTGCCAGTATCTGGTCAGTGACTGGCTCAGATGCTGCTTGTGGCTTTCCGATTTCGGTTTGTTCCTGTGAGCTTGACCAATCTTCGCTTTTACATCATCGTCAAGCTCTCTGTATTGTCTTTTGTGTTTCATATTTTATACTGGGCGTTAATGTGCCTCTGTATATAAATATGGCAATAGAGGAAAAAGTTCTAAGTATGGTAGAAATTTTTTCATCTGAGGTAAAGTTGAGGCCCCTGTTCCAAACTGTCATACGCCTATTGTATTTACCTCTACCATGACAAAAATTGAGGGCAGTTACACTTATAAAAAGCCCTCCCCACTGGGGCGTAGCCCATAGGATAGCCACATTGCACACGCATCATTTCTTTGATAAGGAGTTATATGGTAATGTACACTTTCCCACAGCTTGCAGATACCCCACAATTGCCTTGAACCCATCCAGAAAAGGGTTCGATAATTGTATCAGTTCTTCTACTACAGAAGCTTCAGACATTCGTCTGGAGCTTCTTTCGTTTTGAGGGGGCGCTGCCCCCTTACCCGCTCACTCCACTTACGTTCCGTTTCGCTACCCCCGCGGCTCCCGGCCTTTCGTATTTCGCTTCGCAAAATACACGGCCTCCGCCGGGCCGCTGATGCGGCCTTGTTAAGGCAGTCTTTCGATTCATGAGTAACAGGGCTTTAGCCTGTCGGGTGGCTGCGCTGCTTCAACTTTCTTTGAAAGTCTCGCTGACGCTCCGCCACGGCGGCTGAAGCCGCCTTGGTATCGGTTTCTATCCACAAAAACGGCCTTTTACGTGGACAGAACGGGGATTTGATGCCTCGTTTCCACAAAAACGGCCCTCTACGTGGACAGAACGGGAAAGCGGTGAATCAACAAAATTTTGATGCAAGGGGAAAACAAGCTAACTTTGCCATATATGATTATGCAAGACGCAATTATGAACGGTTTGAAATTCGGCAGATACGCAATGATGTGCGCAATCGCAACGGCAATGGCTTCAGCCTGCTGCAACGTGACAGAGGACGGAAAATGGACAAAAGAGGAATTGGAGATAATTGAAAGCGCCAACCCCACAGTGAAAGTGTATACAATTGCAGACCAGGCCGATTCCCTGTTGCTGCGCAGCAAATCGAAGGATCTTGGCAAAGCAATGCTGCAAAGCCCGGAATACGCTAAACTGGCCGATGCCATGATTGCCACCGTAACTTCTCCGGAGCAGGATGGCGTGGGCATAGCCGGACCACAGGTGGGCATACTACGCCGCATTGTGGCAGTGCAACGTCTGGACAAGGAGGGCGAACCTTTCGAGGTATACCCGAACATACGCATTACGGAGATGCGCGGACAGATGCAGGCAGGTCCTGAAGGATGTCTGTCTGTTCCGGGACGCCGCGGGGATGTCTTGCGCAGCCGCGACATCACCATCAGCTACACTTCACCGTCAAGCCTCAACGACACCACAGAAGTTGTCCAGGACTTCACAGCCGTAATCTTCCAGCACGAGACAGATCATCTGGACGGCACTCTCTACATAGACAAAGCGATAGAATAAACAATTGGTTAAAGGTTATAAATATCATGAAAAAGTTTACAGTTATTCTGGCTGCCATTCTTGCAGCATCGGCATCGTCCATGGCACAGTCCCTGGACAAGATGCAGTGGTTCAACGAACCCGAATCGTACACTATCAAGGGTAACACTCTGGTAATGGACGTTCCCGCCCAGACAGATTACTGGCGCATCGCTCACTACGGTTTCACCGTTGATGACGGCCCGTTCCTCTACACAACCTATGGCGGAGAATTCGAGGCCAAGGTGAAAGTGTCCGGAGAGTACAAAACCCGTTTCGACCAGGCCGGCATGATGATACGCATAGACCATGAGAACTATGTGAAGTTCGGCATCGAATACGTGGACGGCAAATACAACATCAGCACCGTGGTAACACACCACACATCGGACTGGAGCGTGATAACCCTGGACAAACCTGTGGATTACATCTGGGTGAAGGCACTGCGCCGCAAGGATGCCATAGAGCTGTTCTACTCTTTTGACGACAAGGAATACGTTATGATGCGCACCCTCTGGATGCAGGACAACTGCCCGGTGATGGTTGGTCCTGTTGCAGCCTGTCCCGATGGCAACGGTTTCAAAGCCAAATTCGAGAACTTCCAGGTTAAGCATCTGCCGGACCTGCGCCGTCTGGAATGGCTAAAGAATAACTAAGCCTCTTCTTATCAAAACAGTTTCTACCAATTAACAACAAGTTGCAGCCTGGATTCCAGGCTGTCTTTTTTTCGCGTATCTGTGGGGCGGGCCCAGGGATAGGACAGATATGAGATGCGGAAGTACAATTTCAGATAGCGGCCGAACTTGAAATTGCTGTAGGCCGAAAGCATATAGCCGCGGCCGTACATCGCCGGAACATTGTAGTTCCCGGGGGCATCGCGCTGATAAAGATAGATTCTGTCATCCCAATCATCCACGCGAAAGAAAGACAGCTGCAGATATGTATTGCAGCTGAAACTGTTCGGTGCCAGCAGGTACCCGCCTTCCAGAGCCCCCAGCCTGGCAAAAGTATTCCCGGAAAGCCCCTGGAGGCGAAGATTTGCCAGCCAGGAGCCATCGGTCCATTTCACGTCCTGCCTCAGCTCATACTTGGACAGGGACCATGACTTCGCATACTTGGCCGTACTGTCTGCAAAGGAGGAAAGGCGTCTGAGTTTCACATTGGCACGGGTGGCAAAAGCCCAGCCATCGTCCCTGGAAAGATTGTAGTTTCCCTGAAGCCTGTACTGCAAAGCCCCGTGCGGAGTCTGCCCCTTCGGCCGCTGGAAATACGAAGCGGAAAGCGCCAGCGAGGCGTTATAGGTGGAATGCCTTCCATAGCGCTGCAGCCCCGCAACCCCAACCACATTGTGTTCGTAGGGCGTGTAGGAGGTGCGCAGTGCAAGGTCAAAATCCCCGAAAGACATGCGCGTGCCGGCAATTGCCTTGAAGACGTTTTCGGCCCAGGCAAACTCTCCGTACAAAACCCTGCCGCCCCTGAAGGTATGCTGGAAATCGGCCGAAAAATTCATCCTGGACAGAACCTTGTTCCCATCCGGGGCCTTGGGGGCCGGAGCTGCATTATCCCTTAAGGTCCCCGTTGCAGTTAGGCCGATGCTGCCGTTGCGGTGGTTCCAGGCCAGATTCCCGCCCAAAGTAAGTTTCGTGGTGTCCAGAAAAGCGCTTAGGCTGAAGCGGTCTACATCCACACGCAGAGCCGCCCCGAACTTTGCGTAGAACGGAGACCATCCCTTGTAGGCCGATACCCCGGAGGCCCTGCGCATAAGCGACGAAGGGTTGGCCCAGGAATCTATCACCGCCCCACTCCATTGGGTTAATCCCTGTGCGAATCGGGCATTGAAATGGCCGGCAACCACAGTGCTGAGGTAACGGTTGCCGCTATAGCTTAGGTTATAGGCCAGCTCCGGCTTCTTGCCCCATTCCGCCTTTGCACCGAAATGCGCCCCTGCATCACCCCAGGGGGTGTTGAAATCGTTGTGCGCACGCGCGGCCCATTTTGCCTGCCAGCTACCGCCGATATCCTTCAAGTCCGCCGCCTTTCCATATATATAAGAGGCCGCTTCGCCATCGGCCGTAACCATGCGCGGCTTTCGCCCGGAACCGGGAGGAGCATCCGAGCCTGCACCGGAACCGGGAGAAAGGCCGGAAGCATCGAAGGAGAGGAACAGGCCCAGATACAGTGCGGCATCGGAACCGAAACCATCCAGTAGTCCCAGCTCATTCACAGATAAAATGTCCCCGTTGCGGCTGCGGTAGTCCAGAATGACTTCCGTCTGATAGGAAGAGAAGAGTCCGCTGGCGTTCAGACGCTGGCGGTTGCACCTGTTAAGGGCAAGAGGATGGCGATAGTAATACTCATAGTTTTCATAATCGCCCTGGTTGATTTCGGAAATGTCCGAAGCGCCGCTGAGGTAGAGAACCGCCTCTTGAAAATCTGTGATTTGCAGCGCAAGAAAGAGGTTTAAAAACAAAAAAACAGGCATCGCAAATAAATGTAGCAATACCTAAATCGTTCAATTGTAAATTTAGAAAATAATTTGTAAATTCGCGCCAAATTTTGCAAAATTGATGGAAAAAATAGAAGTAAACGGCATGAATTTCGTTCCGATGTTCCGTCATCAGGAGATTGTGGAGATTGTGAAGGGAGTTGCTGCCAAGCTTAATGAAGCCTATAGGGACTGTGAAGAGAAACCTCTTCTGCTCTGCACGCTTAACGGAGCCCTCCCTTTCTGCGGAGAGCTTATGATGCACATCAATTTTGACCCCGATATCGCCAGCATCAAGGTATCCACTTACGAAGGCACTGAAAGCACAGGAAAAATAAATAAACTGATAGGCCCCACAACATCTGTGGAGGGCCGCAACGTGATTATCGTGGAGGACATCGTGGACACAGGCATATCGTTAAGGAACCTGCGCAGGATAATGGATGAGATGGGAGCGAAAAGCGCAAAGGTATGCACCCTGCTTTTCAAACCTGGCAAGTTCCACGCAGAGGAGAAAAAGAGCGGCAGCATGATTCTGCCGGAATTTGTGGGAAAAGAGATTCCGGACGCATTCATCCTGGGGTACGGCTTGGATTACAATGAAAGTTTCCGCTGCCTCAAAGACATATACGTATTGGAAGACTGAAGATCTATACTTTAATATAATGAAATACTACATTCTTTTTGGCCCTCCGGGTGCGGGAAAAGGTACCCAGGCCGGCTCTATTGCCAAGAAATATAATCTTACCCATGTAAGCACAGGCGCCCTTCTGCGCGCAGAGATTGCAGCGGGCACAGAGTTGGGCAAACAGGCCAAAACCCTTATCGATGCGGGCAACTTCGTTCCCGATGCCGTGGTTGAAGGCATGTTGGAAGGGCTTTTCGCATCTGCAAAAGACACTGCCGGCTTCCTTCTGGACGGCTTTCCGCGCAACCTCTCACAGGCAGAAGACCTTGATGTAATCCTGCAGAAGAAAGGAGAGAAGGTGGACGGAGTGATAAGCATAATGATCCCCGATGCCGTTATCGCGGAAAGGATCACTCACCGCGCCGCAATTGAGGGCCGTGCCGACGATGCAGACCCGGAAGTGATTCAGAACCGCATACAGACCTATCACAAAAAGACAGAACCGCTTATACAGTTCTATGACAATCAGGGCAAATACCATCAGGCCGATGGCGTTGGAACCATTGACGAGGTTCACAACCGCCTAAGCGAGCTCATGGACCATCTGTCTTAACACTAATTTTCAACTTTGGTGCTGAAATAGGAAAATTTGCTTATCTTTGTCTTTGATAACGAGAAGTAGCGCAGTTGGTAGCGTACCACGTTCGGGACGTGGGGGTCGGGCGTTCGAGTCGCCTCTTCTCGACATCAGAAAGCCGGCGTCGATATCGATGCCGGCATTTTCGTTTCCATTGGAAATTTATCAGAGTTCCATCGGCCATTTCGCATTGCCCCATTATCGGTAAGCGTGGCAACTGTCACAAACAAATATGTGACCGAATATTTGATATTTAGCCGACAAAAAAGTAACTTTGCGACGCAATGCTTACGATGGAAACATATAATACTAAATTCTCTTCTTCCTCCAATCTGGGGGAGACTGTCCGAAAAGTAGCTGATTGAATCATCGTAAATTACGGTAAAAA
>JAKSKO010000008.1 GCA_024401715.1 Bacteroidales bacterium | reverse complement strand
CAGCAGGACAGGTTCCTGCAACCATCACCCTTTCCGATGATACAACTTTCCTTGACGAAGTTGTGGTTATCGGTTATGGTACAGTTAAAAAAGGCGACATGACCGGTTCGGTTTCAACTGTGAAAGCAGACCAGCTGAACAAAGGTGCCGTTTCTTCCCCTGCAGACATGCTTCAGGGCAAGGCTGCCGGTGTTGTTGTAACAGCAGGTGACGGTGCTCCTGGTTCAGGTGCATCTATCCGTATCCGTGGTGGTTCTTCACTTTCTGCAAACAACAACCCTCTGGTTATCGTGGACGGTCTGCCTATCAGTGACGGCGGTATCTCCGGCGTTGCCAACGCGCTTGCGTCAATCAACCCTAACGATATCGAGAGCTTCACAGTGCTCAAAGATGCTTCTGCAACCGCTATCTACGGTTCACGTGCATCCAACGGTGTCATCATGATTACAACCAAGAAAGGTTCAGGCGACAGCAAAATTCCTCACGTAGACGCAGATTTCACTGTTTCTCTTGCTCAGAACGCCAAATATGTTGACGTTATGACTGCAGACCAGCTTAAACAGGCTATCATCGACTACAAGGGCCAGGATTCCGAGGCTTTCAAAGCACTTGGTTACCGTGACGCCGAAGGAAATCAGCACTTTGCAAACACCAACTGGCAGAAAGAGATCTACCAGCTTGGTCAGACTTACGATTTCAATGTTGCTGTCAGCGGTTCTGCCAAAGGCGGCAAGAGTTTCAAGATGCCTTACCGCGTATCTCTCGGTACTTACAGCCAGGACGGTACACTCAAGACCGGCTACATGCGTCGTCAGACTCTCGCTCTGAACCTCAATCCTCAGCTCCTTGACAACCACCTCAACATCAACCTCAACGGTAAGGGTATGTACATGCAGAACCGTTTCGCCAACACTGGTGCTATCGGTGCAGCTGTTCAGTACGATCCAACCAAACCTGTTGTAGACGAGGTTAACGGTCTCGGCCCTAACAAACGTGCATGGTGGCATTACCAGGATCGCAACATGTTTGACAGCCAGGCTGCATTCGAGGGCATCGGCAACTACAATGCAATGTGTGCTCAGAACCCTCTCGCACTCCTTTACGACAAAACCGACCTTTCAAATGCTGCACGTTTCATCGGCAATGCTCAGTTCGATTACAAAGTTCATGGTTTTGAGGATCTTCGTTTCAACCTCAACCTCGGTATCGACTATGCACGTTCCAACGGTACAGTAGATGTACCTGCAGGTGCAGAGCAGTCTCTCCACAGCACAGCTCAGTCAGGTTCCGGTTCACACACCAACTACAATCAGACTCGTCTGGACCAGACTCTGGAGTTCTACGGTGCATACAACCACGACTTTGACGGCGGTCACCACTTTGACGCTATGCTGGGTTACTCTTGGCAGCGTTTCTGGTATGAGTCTTATTCTGAGACTTACAAAGCTGACGGTACAAGCAAAGACGATGCTTCCTACTACCTCAGCAACCCTGTTACCAACCGTGGCGTGAACTATCTCGTTTCATTCTTCGGTCGTTTGAACTACTCTTATGACGGTCGTTACCTCATTACTGCCACACTCCGTGGTGACGGTACTTCCAAATTCCAGAACAACAAATGGGGTATCTTCCCATCTGCAGCATTCAGTTGGAACGTTAAGAACGAGCACTTCCTCAAAGATGTAGACGCTGTTTCTGCTCTCACGGTCCGTCTCTCTTACGGTCAGACATGTCAGCAGGACGTAAGTGGTGATACTATCGCAACTTACAAATACAACACCAACGCCAGCCAGTATGTGTTCGGCAACCAGTTCCTGTATCCTATCACTCCGCTCGGTTACAATGCCGATCTGAAATGGGAGACTACCACTACATACAACGCAGGTGTAGACCTGGGCTTCCTTAACGGTCGCCTCACTGCAAGTGTCGACTTCTATAAACGTTATACTACAGACCTCCTCAACTGGACTCCTGTAGCTGCAGGTGCAAACCTCACAAACTACCTTGCTGCCAACATCGGTAGCCTGGAGAACACAGGTGTTGAGGTTGAGTTGAACGCTATCGCAATCGAGACCAAGGACTGGAGCTGGACAATCGGTGCAAACGTTGCATGGAACAAGACTCTTGTAACCAAACTTACTGCCGATGACGAGCGTCCAGACTATTACGGCGTTGAGACAGGCGGTATCAGCGGCGGTACAGGTAACACCATCCAGGTACACCAGACCGGTTATGCTCCTAACTCATTCTTCGTATACCAGCAGGTTTACGACAAAGCAGGCAAACCGATCGAAGGCCTCTATGTAGACCGCAACAATGACGGCAAGATCGACCAGAACGACAAATATGTATATCACAAAGCTGCTCCTGATGTAACCATCGGCCTTAACACCCAGCTTTCATACAAGTCTTGGACTCTGGCTGTAGCTGCTCACAGCAACCTCGGCAACTATGTTTACAACAATATCAAGAGCAATGGTGACCTTCTCACCGACCTCTGGACAAACAACTTCATCAACAACCGTGTAAATGGTGCTATGGAGACTAACTTTGCCACAAACGCCCAGTACTTCTCTGATTACTACGTGCAGAACGCTTCGTTCTTCAAACTGGACAAGATCACCCTCAGCAAGAACTTCAAACTCTGCGAGGCTCTCGGCCGTGACATGAACCTCAGCGCATTCTTCACAGTACAGAATGTTGCTACCATCTCTGCATACAAAGGTATCGATCCTGAGATATTCAACGGTATCGACAACAATATGTATCCACGTCCACGCACATATATCCTCGGCGTGAAGTTCAACTTTTAATTAGGGAGGATATAAGAATATGAAAAAAATACTTTCGACAATTGCAGTTGCAGCAGCTCTTATCATGAGCGGTACTTCCTGCGTACAGGATCTTACTGTAACTCCTATCGATCCTAATATCAAACTTCCAGAGGATGTGCTCAACACTCCTGAGGCATTCAACGCCCTTCTTGCAAAATGCTACCAGGGTCTTGCCTGCTCTTCATCTGATGGTGAGGGCGGTAATCCTGATATCAGCGGTGTAGACGGCGGTTACGGTCAGTACCTCCGTGCAATGTTCCACCTGCAGTGCCTTGCAACAGATGAGGCTGTATGCTGCTGGAACGACCAGACTCTCTATGATATCCACAACCTTTGCTGGAGTACTTCCGATACTTTCGTAGCAGCTGCTTACTACCGCGTATTCTTCCAGGTAGGTCTCTGCAACGAGTATATCCGCAAGTCAGGTGAAAGCAATCTTGCATTCGACAAGAAAGCACAGTATGTTGCCGAGGCTCGCGCTCTCCGTCTTTTGAGCTACTACCACGCCATAGACCTGTTCGGTAATGTTCCTTTCTTCACCGAGGCTAACAGCGTAGGTTCGGAAGGTCCTGACCAGATCATGCGTGCAGACCTTTGGGACTGGATGGTAAAAGAGGCTAAAGACCTTATCAAAGGCAATGATCTTCCATCTGCAGGCAATACCGAGTATGGCCGTATCGACAAAGGCTCTGTCAATATGATTCTCGCAAAACTCTACCTCAATGCAGAGGTTTGGAAAGGTGAGAACCACTATGCCGACTGTGCTTCCATCTGCCAGAACCTTATGGAGACATACAAGCTGGAAGACAACTATCTCGACCTTTTCGGCGCAGATAACCACCTCTTCACCAAGAACACTACTTATAAAGGTAAAGAGATTATCTTCGCAGTTCCTCAGGACGGTCTCAACATCCGTTCTTACGGTGCAACAAACTATATCATCTTTGCCTGCACAGGCGGCGACATGGACCCTATGGGCCAGATGGGTATTTCATCAGGTTGGGGCGGTCTTACCCTTACAAAAGCTTTTGTAGACAAATTCGGCGAGGATGACCTTCGCGCAAATTTCTACACAGAGTATGGCAAAGAGATTCCTGATATCTCAGATTACAAGAGCGGTGGTTACAAATCAATGAAATACCGCAATATCAACCACGACGGTTCTGCAGCTCAGACTGAGGGCTTCGTAGATACAGACTTCCCTGTATTCCGCGCAGCTGACGTTTACCTCATGCTTGCAGAGTGTGCTGCACGTGGTGCTGCCGACAAATCTTCCGGTCTCAAAGCTCTCAATGACGTTCGTGAACGTGCCGGCCTCAAGACTCTTGATGCTGCAGGTCTCACTCTCGATAACGTTCTTGACGAGCGTGCACGTGAGCTCTATCACGAGCTTGTCCGTCGTCAGGACCTTATCCGTTTCGGCAAGTTCACTACTGCTGACTATCTTTGGGATTACAAAGGCGGTGTTGCAGCAGGTAGGGCTGTGGATAGCAAATACAACCTCTATCCTCTCACTTCAAGCGACGTCAATGCCAATGCAACACTTAAACAGAACGCTGGTTATTAATAGATTGACTGAGATATGAAAAGATTTTTCAATATTACATTTGCAGTTCTGGCCGGCGCAATGCTCCTTGGTTCTTGTGCTAAGGATACACTTGTAACCTTTGATCCGGCTTTGGGCAAAGATCAGACCCTCGGAGGCATCCAGGGCTGTACTCTCGACGCAGACGCTGCATCTATCGAGACCTTCTATGTAGAGGCCGATTTCGGTGTTAACGTTCCTGTGGCTTATACTCTTTATGTTGCCGAGAGCGGCGCAAACATGATTGAGCGCAAACTCAATGCAACTATCGCTGACGGCAAGATTACCATCAAACAGAAAGACCTCAATACAGCTATCCTCAACATGGGCGGTGTGGCTGATACAGAGTTCTCCGTAGATTTCCAGCTTGTTGCAAACATGCTCAACGATAAAGGCGCTGCCATCGACGTTGAGGGTGCTACAAAGAAATCAAATGTTGTTACTGCTACATTCATTCCATACGACGTTGAGATTCTTGACGTAGATGCTTACGAGCATGTGTGGATTATCGGTAGCGGTGCATCTGTAGGTGCTTGGAGCCACGGTAATGTTTATCAGTACCTCTATGACTACAACAAGAGCGGTCATGTTTACACCGGTATGATTTACTACGGTGATGATGCAGCTTCTGGTTGGAAACTCACAGGTATCGCAGATTGGGACGACTCTTGCAACTGGGGTAGCGAGAACCAGGATGAGGCTGAAGAGCCAGCATCCGTACAGCTTGTTACCGGTGGCGGTTCAAAAGACATCAAGTGCTACAGCAAGAAGTACTACATGTGGAGCTTCGACAAGACATCCATGGTTCTCACCAAGCAGTTCGGCTGCAACAGCGTAGCTATCACAGGTAGCTTCCAGGGTTGGGAACCTGCTGACGGAAACTGCATAATGGCATACAACGACTACTACCACAGATTCTATATCGACTGGGAGTTCAGCGAGGATGCACAACTCAAATTCACTGCTGATGGCAGCTGGGATCTCAACTGGGGTGTAGGCCTCGTTAACGGTGGCGACAATATCCCTGTAGCAGCAGGCAAGTACCGTGTATACCTCGACTTCAACAAAGGCGAGTACGAGTTCAATGCTGCTAAATACGGTACAGAAGAGCCAGGTGCTCCTGAGAAGGAACCAGATCATGTATGGTCTGTAATCGGTACAGTAAACGGTTCTAACTGGGATACTGACGTATATATGAGCGAGAAAGAGTCCGGTGTATGGTCTGTACAGATCAAACTCACCGATACCGACGAGTTCAAACTCCGCTACGAGCAGAACTGGTCTGTAAGCCTTGGCGGTCCAGAGGAGAATGCAGAGAGCAAGATTGACCCTGCAAACCCTTACGGCGTATTCCAGCCAACTCTTGGCGAGCCATTCGCTGCCGGTGACAAGAACATCATGGTTGGCGAAGCCGGTAACTTTGAGATCGTTTATGACGCAAACAAGAACGAACTTACAGTTAACAAAGGCGCAAGCGGTTGGGCTCTTATCGGCGTAAACGGCGATTGGAACACAGATATCGAGATGAGAGAACTCTCAACAGGTGTCTGGGTATCCAAAGGTCTTGTTGAAACAGACGGCAGATCATTCAAACTCCGTTACAACTGCGAGTGGGCAGACAACAGAGGCGGTGTATTCGAGGCTCTCGGTGCTCAGTTCGCAGCTGTTCCTGACGGCAGCGACATCGAGCTTCCTGCAGGCAAATACTTCGTTGTATACAACCCTATGCTTGAGACCATCACAGTTAACCCTGGCGATTGGTCGGTTATCGGCGGTTGGGAAGGTACAAGCTGGGATACAGATCTCTTCCTTGCTCCTGTAGCAGAGAATGTATATGTCAGCGAGACATTCAACTTCGGTAGCAACGACAACGGCGTTAAGGTACGTAAAGATGGCGGCTGGGCAGTAAGCTTCGGCGCTCCTTCTGACGATTATGTTGCCCTTGGCACTCCTTTCACCGGTTCTTCTAACATCAAAGTAACTACACCTGAGGTTCCTTACGCTCTGCAGTTCGATGCAGTAACTGAGGAAATCACAATGTTCCGTGCATTCGGCATTATCGGTGAAGTTAACGGTACTTCATGGAGCACAGATTACGTCATGACTTATGTAGGCAACTCAGAGTGGGTTGGTGCTGCTGTCGTTGACGGAGGCTTCAAGATCCGTGAGTGCGGTAACTGGGATGTTAACTTCGGTGGTACATGCTCTGCTCTCGATACAGAGTTCGAGGCTGCACCAGGTGGTGACGACATTTCAGTTCCTGAAACAGGCAAGAAATACAAAGTGGTTCTCAATACAGAGAAGAACACTATCGTAGTTTCTGCACTGTAATTATTTTTCTGGACAGGAGTCCCTGATACGGACTCCTGTCTCCCAATTTTTATCTGAATATGAAAAAATTCCTTACTTTGCTTGCTATTGCAACTCTCTCTGTTGCATGTCACAAAACACCGGCTCCAACACCAACCCCTACGCCGGATCCGGAGCCTACACCTCAGCCGGAAGTGAATAACGAAGGCTGGCCTGCAGATTATGCGGGAGTAATGCTTCAGGGTTTCTACTGGGATTCTTTCAGTGATACCCAGTGGACCTATCTGGAGTCTCAGGCAGGGGATATTGCACCTTATTTCTCACTTATATGGGTGCCTAACAGCGGTTATTGCAGCACAAGCAAGAACATGGGATACTTGCCATACAAATATTTCGACCAGACTTCAACCTTCGGTTCGGAGGCACAGCTGCGCAGCATGATAAAGACCTATAAGGCAAAAGGAACAGGCTTTATCGCCGATGTTGTAATAAACCATCACAACACCGATGGTTGGTTCGATTTCCCTAAAGAAACATACAAAGGCGCAGAATACCAGTTCCTTTCCACCGATATAGTAAAGAACGACGATGGCGGAAATACCAAAAAGGAAGCTGATTCGAAAGGAGTGAAACTCTCCGAAAACAACGATACCGGTGAAGGCTGGGACGGCTGCAGGGACCTTGATCACAAGAGCGAGAACGTTCATAAGATTGTGGACGCTTATCTGGATTTCCTTCTCAACGACCTGGGCTATGCCGGTGTACGCTATGATATGGTAAAGGGCTACAGTGCTTCTTATACAGGCCAGTATAACGCAAAGGCAAAACCTGAATTCTCTGTAGGTGAGTACTGGGATGGCAATTCCTCCGTAGTAAACAAATGGATGGACGGAACCAAAGTCGACGGCAAAATCCAGAGCGGTGCCTTTGATTTCTGTTTCCGCTATACCTGCCGTGATGCAAGCAACAACAACTGGGGCAAACTTCTGGATCAGACTTCTGCAACAAGCAGCACCTATCGTCAGTATGCCGTTACTTTCGTAGAGAACCACGATACGGAGTACCGTTCGTCAAGTGCCCAGCAGGATCCCATACGTCGCGATACACTTGCTGTTAATGCATGGCTGCTTGCAAACCCAGGCACTCCTTGCGTGTTCTACAAACACTGGCAGGAGTACAAAAAGGAGATTAAATATATGATCGAGGCCCGCAAACTTGTTGGTATCACAAACACGAGCAACTTCACGAATCTTTCCAAATCCAGTGACTCTTATGCTGCCCGCCAGATAAGCGGAAAGAACGGCAAGCTTATAGTTGCTGTAGGTACAGGATACAATTCCTATAAGGCTCCGGAAGGCTTCAAAGAGCTTATTTCGGGCCGAAAATACCGCTATTATGTTTCCTCCGACTGCAATATGAGCTCTTGGGAGGCGACAGCCTCAAGAATAGAAAAAGAGGAGAATCCGGGTGATTTCACCCCATATCAGGTTACCGTTTATGTCAATGCGGATTACACTCCTGTAAACTTCTATATCTGGGACAGTAACAACAATAAGGAACTTAACGGCGTATGGCCGGGCAAGACTATTTCCTCAACCGTTGAGAAGGGTGGCAGGAAATGGTATACCCAGACAGTAGATTTCAAGAAGAGCGGTTATTACTTCAACATGGTTATCAACCAGGGCAAGGATAAACCTCAGAGCGAGGATATAACACGCATTACTTCCGACCGCTATTTTGTTACCACGCTCAAAGACGGCAAGATAGAGTGTACCGACGTAACTTCCGAATATTCAGCAAAATAACACCATGAAATCAAATATGCTTTCGGCCAGTATTCTTATGTTTCTTGCGCTCTCCTGCGGCAAGAACGTGAATCCGGATCCATCTCCTTCCCCTACACCCGATCCCGAACCGGTTCCGGTGGTGAAGGAATTTTCAAAGGGTGCCGACATAGGTTGGGTTACCGAAATGGAAAGCAAGGGCTACAAGTTCTATAATGCTGCCGGCCAGGAAAGGGAGTGCACCGCCCTTATGAAGGAGCTGGGCTGCAACGCCATACGCCATCGCGTGTGGGTGGATCCGTCAAGAGGGGAAACCCATGCAAACTGGTGCAACCTGGAAGACCTGCTTGTGAAATGCAAGAGGGTTAAGGACTGCGGCATGGACCTGATGGTGGATTTCCATTATGCCGACGGCTGGGCCGATCCCGGAAAACAGCCTATCCCTGCATCATGGACAGACCACAGCGCAGCCGCCCTTGCCCAGAACGTGGCAGAGCACACAAAAAGCGTTCTGCAGGCTCTTAAGGACAATGGCGTTAACGTGAAATGGGTGCAGGTGGGCAATGAAGTTACCAACGGAATGCTTTGGGAGACCTGCCGCGTGAAGGGTAGCGATGCCGCAAACTTCGTGAAAGTTTTCAATGCCGGCGCAAAGGCGGTAAAGGAAGTTTATCCCGATGCCAAGGTGATTCTGCACATAGACAACGCCTGGAAAACAGAGACCGTGAAATGGTTCTATGACCTTGTTACATCGGCCGGCGCCAAGTTCGATATCATAGGCCTCAGCCTTTATCCTTCATATTGGGAGGGCAGCGGCTATCCGGCCTGGGAGACAAAGGTTACCAAGGCAGTGAACTATCTTTCCACCATATACAACAGCTACAGGAAGGAAATCATGTTTGTGGAGTTCGGCATGCCGGCATCGGAGCCAGGGAAGGCCAAAGATGCGCTGAAGTATATCCTGGACAAGACCAAGGACATGGACTATTTCACAGGTGTTTTCCTCTGGGAGCCTGAAAGCGAGAAAAGCCGCAATGGCTATGACTACGGCGCCTTCAAGGACGGCAAGGCAACAGAGGCAATGGATCCGTTTAAGAATTAAACTTCCAGATTGCGATGAAGAAGACCAGATTGATTCTATCCCTTATGCTGTCACTGTGCACCATGCCGGCCGTGGCAGAGGATTATACCACAGAGACAATTCTTAAAGACTGGCAGTTCCGCAGAGACCATCAGGCCGATGCTGCAAGCGGCTGGCAGAATGTTACCGTGCCGCACGATTGGGCCATCTACGGCCCCTTCAACCGCAGCAACGACCTTCAGGAAGTTGCCGTGGTGCAGAACGGAGAGACAGAGGCAAGCTGGAAAACCGGCCGTAGCGGAGGCCTGCCTTATATGGGACAGGGCTGTTACCGCACCTGTCTGGAGATACAAAGGGAAGAGGGCCGCAGATACATACTTCTTTTTGACGGCGCCATGAGCGAAGCCCGCGTGTTTGTGAACGGAGAGAAGGTGGGAGAATGGCCATACGGCTACAATTCTTTCTGGTGCGACGCCACATCGGCCCTGAAAGACGGCAGCAATGTGCTTGTGGTGCTTCTGGAAAACAAGGAGCAGAGCAGCCGATGGTATCCCGGAGCGGGCCTGTACCGCAAGGTGCGCCTGGTTTCGAAGCCACAGTTTAGCGTGCCTGTGTGGGGAACCTGCGTGCGCACAAGCGCAGTATCGGAAAACAGCGCGAATGTAAGCGTAACAACAAAGATAGACGGCCTTAATGAGGGTGACGACGTTACCCTGAAGACAGTAATCCTTGATGCCGAGGGCAATGAAGTTGCCGCCTGTACGGACACACGCCGCATATACAGCGGCCTGGACCAGACCCAGCAACTTGTTGTGAAGAACCCGAAACTCTGGAGCCCGGAGCAGCCCAATCTCTACAAGGCTGTAACTTATGTGATGACGGGCGGCAGCGTAAATACCCATTGGGGACAGTATCCCCAGAGGGGCCGAATTGATATTCAGGAGGGCGGTGAAGTGTGCGATGTGGTTCAGACCAGCTTCGGCATACGCAGCATTGAGTTCCGCCCGCAGCAGGGCTTTTTCCTGAACGGGAAGCGCACCATGTTCAAGGGCGTATGCCTGCACCACGATCTCGGCCCTCTGGGAGCTGCGGTTCACAAGGACGCAATACGCCACCAGCTGGAAATGCTGAAGGATATGGGCTGCAACGCAGTGCGCACATCGCACAACATGCCTGCGGAAGAGCTGGTGCAGCTGTGCGACGAGATGGGCATTATGCTTATGCTGGAGCCTTTTGACGAGTGGGACACAGCCAAATGCGAGAACGGATACCACCGCTTCTATGACCAGTGGTGGGAAAAGGATATGACAAACATGCTGCTTCACTATCGCAACAACCCGTCCGTGGTTATGTGGAGCATAGGCAACGAGGTGCCTTCGCAGTGGGCCGAAGGGGGCAGGGAAGTGGCTGCAAAGCTGCAGGACCTTTGCCACAGGCTGGACCCTACACGCCCTGTGACCTGCGGCATGGACCAGTTTGATGCCGTCATGAACAACGGTTTTGCAGCACAATTGGATATTCCGGGCTTCAACTACAAGGTGGACAGATACATGCAGGCCTATCCTCTGCTTCCGCAGGGTATTATCCTGGGCAGCGAGACCGCCAGCACCGTAAGCAGCCGCGGAGTGTATCATTTCCCTGTGCGTGTTGGCGCCGATATCATTACCGAAGACCATCAGAGCGGCTCTTACGATACGGAGAACTGCGTATGGAGCAATATCCCGGACTGGGATTTTGCGGCGGACCAGGACTACCCGTGGATGATTGGCCAGTTCGTATGGACAGGCTTCGACTATCTTGGAGAGCCTTCACCTTATGACACCGATGCCTGGCCAAACCACTCTTCGGTGTTCGGAATAATAGACCTTGCATCCCTGCCTAAGGACCGCTACTACCTGTACCGCAGCATATGGAACACCGCATCTCCAACCCTGCATGTTCTTCCGCATTGGAACTGGAAGGGACGCGAGGGAGAGAAAACCCCGGTGTTCGTGTACACTTCCTATCCTTCCGCCGAGCTGTTCGTGAACGGCGTTTCGCAGGGCATCAGAACGAAAAGGGCGGCATATACGCTGGCCCCGGACTGCAGCGAGCTTACCATGCAGCGCTTCCGCCTTATGTGGGACGATGTGGAGTACCAGCCTGGCGAATTGAAGGTGGTGGCTTATGATGCGCAGGGAAATGTTGCCGATACGGAAATTGTGAGAACTGCCGGAAAGCCTTATGCCTTGAAGGCCGAGCTTGCTTCGGATCCTGCGGGGGAACTTGTGTATGTTACCGTAAGCGTTGTGGACCGTAACGGCGTGGAGTGTCCGTGCCAGAGCAATCTTGTGAAGGTTCAGGTTGGCGGAGACGCTTCCTTCCTTGCCATTGCAAACGGAGACCCAACCTGCCTGGAGAGTTTCCAGAAGCCTCAGATGCACCTTTTCAGCGGCAAGCTCACAGCAATTGTGCGCCGAGGCGGTGACGGCCCCGTAGCCTTCAAGGCCCTGTCCGGCGGACTGAAACCATGTACTCTTGAAATCAGATAAAACTAACAATACCAGATGAAAAAGTATTTTTCTTTGATTTTTGCTGCGGCCTGCGTGCTTGTATCCTGTGGCCGGCAGAATGTAAATCTTTCGGAAATCCCTCTTGCGTCGGACCGGCAGATTGCCCGCGTAGAGCCGCCATGCTGGTGGGCCGGAATGAAGACCGGACTGCAGCTGCTTGTGTATGGCCCTGGAATAGCCGATGCCAGTGCCACAATAGAGGGCGGGCATGGTGTGAAGCTTACTGCCGTTCACAAAGGTGACAGCAACAATTACCTTTTCCTTGACGTTGCAGTGCCTGCAAAAGCCCCTGCGGCAGAGTATACCCTGGTGTTCACAATGCCTGATGGATCGCAGTTCAAATATCCGTATTCCATCATGGAGCGCAGGCAGGGCAGTGCACAGCGCCACAGCTTCAATACATCGGACGCAATCTACCTTCTGATGCCGGACCGTTTCAGCAATGGTGAGCTTGCCAATGACAACTGCGAGGGCATGGAAGATACCGCCGATTACAAAGCCTTCTTCGGCCGTCATGGCGGTGATATCAAGGGTATAGAGAACCACCTTGATTATATTGCCGACCTTGGAATGACAGCCCTGTGGTGTACACCTCTTCTGGAGGATAACGAGCCGGACGGAAGCTATCACGGCTATGCATGTACGGACTATTACAATATAGACAAGCGCTTCGGCAGCAATGAGGATTACCGTGCGCTGGTGCAGACCATGCATGCCAAGGGCCTGAAAATGGTGATGGACTGTGTTCCCAACCACTGCGGCCTGTCTCACTGGTGGATGGCAGACCTTCCTTTTGAGGATTGGGTTCACGTATGGCCGGAATACACACATTCAAACTGCGCCTTCAGCGTGCAGAACGACCCTTATGCATCAAAACTGGACAAGGAGAACATGGAGGGCGGCTGGTTTGCCACCTCTATGCCGGATATGAATCTGGACAACCCATACGTCCTGCAGTATTTCAAGCAGTGGGCTGCATGGTGGATAGAGTATGCATATCTTGACGGCCTGCGTGTTGATACATATCCCTATAATGAGAAATATCCTATGTCCGAGTGGTGCAAGAGTGTGCTGGAGGAATATCCAAATCTGAACATCGTGGGCGAGGTGTGGAGCGTGAATGTTCCGCAGGTAGCATACTGGCAGGCAGGAAACCCGAACAAGGACGGTTTCAACTCACATCTTCCTTCAATCATGGACTTCTGCCTTCAGAGTGCAATCTGCCGCGGCTTCAATGAGGACAAGGTTGGCTGGGACGAGGGAATGGTGCGCATCTATGACTGCATTGCCAATGACCTCTATTTCCATGACATGGACAACATGATGATTTTCCCTGGCAATCACGACACAGACCGTATCACCGACGTTATAGGCTCTCACGAGGGCAAATGGCGCTGCATCATGGCTTTGATGAGCACGCTGCGCGGCTATCCGCAGATTTTCAGCGGTGACGAGCTTATGCAGGTGAGCGCCGACCTCAGCCAGGGCCACGGCGGCCTGCGTCAGATGTTCCCGGACAACTGGGCCGATGATGCCAGGATGGCGCGCTGCCACCAGTTTGCAAAGACACTCTTCAACTGGCGCAAGACTTCCGATGCCGTACAGCACGGAAAGACCCTTCATTTCCTGCGCCGTGAGAATTGCTATGCATATTTCCGTTATACCGATACGGAAGCGGTATTCGTGTTTATCAATAACACCGATGCCGAGTATCGTGTTCCATGGGATGGTTATAAAGAAATTTCATTATCTTTGGACTTTGTAGGTACCGATGTTGTAAGCGGCAGGCAGATTGATATGACAAATGCTATTGTACCTGCACACAGTCCGCTTGTTGTAAGTTTGAAACATATCTAAAATTATATGAATATGAAATACGGATTCGGACCCATTGTTGCTGCAGCCCTTCTTATGTGCGGATGCAGCCATGTTGCCATCAATGAGCAGAGCGCAAGCATGACTTCACCTGATGGTAAGATTCAGGCAGAGTTCATCCTCACGGGAAAGGGAGAACCTGCATACAGTGTAAAATATGACGGAACTGATGTCATTCTTCCTTCAACACTGGGCTTTGAGATGCGTGGCGTTCTCAAGGCCGAGGATGTGAAATTTGACAGTAAGGGCAAGGCCGTGAAAGTGGACAGGAAGCCTTGCTTCAGCATGCATGACGGTTTCGAGATTGTAAATATGGAGAATTCCTCTTTTGACCAGACCTGGGAACCAGTCTGGGGAGAGGAGAGCAGCATACGCAACAACTACAACGAGTATCTTTTCTGTCTTGCACAGAGCGCTCAGAACAACAGGATGAACATACGTTTCCGCGTTTTTGACGACGGCGTTGCATTCCGCTATGAGTTCCCTGCAGACCAGGAGCACGGTTACATGGTTATCAAAGACGAGCTCTCAAACTTCGTGATGGCCGATGACAGCCGTGCATGGTGGATTGTTGCCGATTATGACAGCCAGGAGTACGAGTATACCTGCAGCCGTCTTTCAGAGATCAAGAATCTGCTTCCGAATGCTATAAGGGAGAATTCTTCAAGAACCTACATCGATTATTCTTCTGTTCAGACTTCGCTCCAGATGAAGATGGACAATGGCCTGTACGTGAATATTCATGAGGCTGCCCTTGTGGACTATCCTTGCATGCATCTTAACGTGAATGGAAAGACCCACACCCTCACCAGTGCCCTCACTCCTGGTGCCGACGGCTGGAAGGGCCAGATCCAGACCCCATGCCACACACCTTGGCGTACAATCCAGATTGCTGCATCGGCCACTGCACAGCTTGCAAGCCGCATGATTCTGAACCTTAACGAGCCTTGTGCCCTTGAGGATGTAAGCTGGATCCACCCTACCAAGTACATGGGTGTATGGTGGGAGATGATTGCAGGTGCAGGCAGCTGGGACTACACTTCAGACTTCCAGAGCGTGAAACTGGGCCAGACAGACTATGCCAATGCCAAGCCTCACGGCCGTCACAGCGCAAACAACGAGAAAGTGCGCCGATACATAGATTTCGCAGCAGAGAACGGCATCCAGCAGCTTCTTATCGAGGGCTGGAACATCGGCTGGGAAGACTGGGCAAACTGCAACAAGGATTATGTGTTCGACTTTGTAACACCTTATCCGGATTTTGATATCAAGGCCCTGAACGATTATGCTCACAGCAAGGGTATCAAACTTATGATGCACCACGAGACATCTTCGTCTCCACGCAACTACGAGCGCCACATGGAGGCTGCCTACAACCTCATGAACAAATACGGCTACGACGCTGTCAAGTCCGGTTACGTGGGCAATATCCTTCCTGAAGGTCAGTATCACTACAGCCAGTGGATGGTCAACCATTATCTGTATGCCGTGAAGGAGGCTGCAAAACACCATATCATGGTGAATGCGCACGAGGCTGTACGCCCTACAGGTCTTTGCCGTACATATCCTAACCTTGTTGGCAATGAGAGCGCTATGGGTACAGAGTACCAGGCATTCGGCGGCATCAAGCCTGGCCACACCGCAATCCTGCCTTTCACACGTCTGAACGGCGGTCCTATGGACTACACTCCTGGTATCTTCGAGATGAACCTGAAGGATTGGTGCGGAAATGACAGCCATGTCAACAGCACTATCTGCGGCCAGCTTGGTCTTTACCTCACAATGTATTCACCTCTGCAGATGGCTGCCGATACACCGGAGCACTACGCCTCTCACATGGATGCCTTCCAGTTCATCAAGGACGTTCCTTGCGACTGGAGCGAGAGCCGCTACCTTGCAGCAGAGCCTATGGAGTATATCATAGTTGCACGCAAGGGTAAAGAGGACGGCAAATGGTATATGGGCGGTGTAACAGACACAGAGGCTCGCGAGTTCGACATCCCTCTGGACTTCCTTGGCGAGGGCACACACCAGGCCACCATCTATGCCGATGCGCAGGATGCCAATTACCGTGACAACGAGAAAGCATATACAATCACAACCAAGACCGTAACAGCCGGTGACACCCTTCACGTGCGTATGGCACAGGGTGGCGGTTTCGCGGTTAGTTTCAAATAGTTCCAAACCCTTATGAAACACACAGTAAGATTACAGTATCACACCACATGGGGACAGTCCCTGTGGCTTATTGCGGGAGATAACCGCTATCCTATGTCCTGGACAGAGGGGGACTTATGGTCTGCCGATGTAGAGGCTGCCGATCTCAAAGATTATTTCTTTGCCCTTATGCAGGATGGCCTCATTATCCGCATGGATTGGGATAATCATAGCTCGAAGGCTCCTAAGAAAGGAGAAGTTATAGAGGAGAAATGGATTGAGGCACCTGCAGGCTGCCCGTTCCCGCGCCGTCACCAGCAGGCCAAGTTCGACCAGCCCGGCTTCCGCAGCAGCGGTGTTGCCATTCCGGTATTCAGCCTCCGAAGCAAGAATGACTTCGGTATAGGTGAGTTTACAGACCTCAAGCCTCTTGTAGACTGGGCAGCAGAGTGCGGAATGAGCATAATCCAGCTTCTTCCTATCAACGACACTACACGCAAGGGCCAGTGGAAGGATTCATACCCATACAGCCCTATAAGCAGTTTCGGTCTGCATCCGCTGTATATCCACCTTCAGGATATAGGCGTAAAGGCCGATGCAGAGTTCAAGAAGGCACAGAAAGCGCTGAACGAGCTTCCTGCAGTGGATTATCCGCGCGTTTTCAAAGAGAAGATGGCTTATATACGCAAGGCATTCGAGGAGTGCGGCGCGAAAGATATGGCAGGCGCAGGCTTCAAGAAATTCGTCAAGGAGAATTCTTTCTGGCTGGAAGAGTACTGCAACTTCTGCGCAAAGAGAGACAAACTGGAGCCGGAGTATTTCCAGTGGATACAGTACCATCTGGACAAGCAGCTTTCAAAAGTTGTTGAATATGCCCACAGCAAGGGCGTTTCCCTGAAGGGAGACCTCCCTATAGGTGTAAGCGGCGACAGTGCCGATGCCCACTATCATCCGGAGCTCTTCAACCTGGACAGCAACGCAGGCGCTCCACCTGATTTCTTCAGCGTGGACGGCCAGAACTGGGGCTTCCCAACATACAACTGGGAGGCAATGTCCAAAGACAATTATGCATGGTGGAAACGCCGTCTGAAGAAGATGAGCCAGTATTTCGATGCCCTGCGTATAGACCATATCCTTGGTTTCTTCCGCATCTGGGAGATTCCTGCAGAGCACAAGAGCGGCCTTCTTGGCCACTTCAATCCTGCTCTTCCATATTCTCTGGACGAAATCAAGAATGCATACCTGCACCTGGACGGCCTCTTCCTGGAGGATCCGCGTCATCCGGGCTATTACCAGCCGATGATCACTCCTCATTCACAGGACCTTCCGCAGTGGCAGCAGGAACGTTTCGGTGCAATGTATAACGATTTCTTCTATCACCGTCACGATGAATTCTGGCGTCGCAATGCAGAGCGCAAACTTCCTGAACTTCTTAGTGCAAGCGGCATGCTTATCTGCGGCGAGGATCTTGGAATGGTGCCCGATTGTGTTCCAGGCGTTATGGATCACTGGAAAATCCTGTCTCTGGAGATGACAAATATGGAGAAGGGACGTCCTTGGCCATACCTAAGCGTCTGCGCAAGTTCAAGCCACGATATGGAGCCTCTGCGCCTGCAGTACAAGGGCAAGGTTAACGAGTTTGACATACGCAACATCCTTGCGGCTCATTTCCACAGCGCAAGCATGCTGGCAATACATCCTCTGCAGGACTATCTTGCATTGGACCCGAGCCTTGCACGCAAGGATTGGCAGAACGAGCGTGTTAACGACCCTGCCGACCCTAACAACCACTGGTGCTATCGTGTTCATCTTCCATTGGAAGAGCTCACCACAGAGAAGGCTGCCATGCTCAACACCGTTGTCAAGGCCCTCCTCAAGGAAAGCAACCGCTAGATTATTTGAACTACTAAAAAAGAGACCGCGAGGTCTCTTTTTTAGTAGTTATGCTTCTTTAGGAAGTCAAGGAGGCGGCGGCCCATCTTAGGGCTGCGCTTGATATAGCTTCCGTGGTCTTCTTTAGGGAAGATTTCAAGCTCGGCATCGGGTATGGAGTTGGCAATGAGGGTGGTGTGCTCCACGCTTATCATCTCTTCCGTGCCGCCGGTAACCAGTGCCGGACATTTTATGGCCTTCAGCTCCTCGGGCTTGATATCAGGCTCCACCAGCATCATTGCCGTCAGGGGAGTGTAGTTTTCGTAAATCCACTGCTTGAACTCTTCAAAGCCCGGGCCGCAGTCCGGCGTGAGGTTAGCTCCGCTAAGGGCTATCAGGCTGCAGGTGCCCGGGTGCTTCATCTCCAGCATCAGGGCTATGATTCCGCCGTCACTCCATCCGTACAGGGCCGGTTTATCCAGTCCCAGTTTAGTGATGAACTGGAAGATATCCTCTGTCATGTCGGCATAATGATACTCTTCCAACGGGGGATTTACTCCGTGGCCGCGGGAATCCGGGCTGTATACGCGATAGCCTGCCCTTGCAAGCTGTTTGGCCTGGGTAAGCATGCTTCTGTGGCTTCCGCCGTTGCCATGCACCAGCACCACCGCTTTGCCTTCCTGCGGGCCGCGTGCGAAATACGCCAGCCTCTGGCCGTTCACTTCAATCACTTCCTCCTTTTCCGGATAGCGCCAGCATCCTATGCTCAGAATGCCGAAATATATGTGCTTCAATATTTTCATTTATTTGATGATATCCTTAACATGTCAACTTCCAGCATAGGGCCGGCGATCTCCTCGGGGATGAATTTCCAACTGCCTATCAGTGATGGATTCCCCACGGTTTGTGGTGTCACATTCCCGTGAACTATGAAGTAGTCATACACTAAATCCCTTATCTCTTTTTCCTTCAGGAAGATGCGCGGCTGGGCGTCCTGTATGCCGGCAGCCTTCATAAGGCCACCTCCTCCGTTCACGCGGTATGATGTGGTTGTAACCTTGTATGTTGCCTCAAGGCTGAAAGGGCGGCCGTCGGCAAGCGTGCTTATGCTTATGCGCTGTCCGAAAGGCTTTGTTACATCCACCGTGTAGTTTATTCCCGATGCCGAATCAAAATTATAGCTGCGGTTCACAAAACTCCAGTTTTTGCTTCCTGTCCTGGGATCCGGCCTTGCCGCAATCTTAAGAAGCGGGCCGTCGCCAGGGGCGGTGCAACTGTTTATCCATCCGTCATAGGAGGCCTCCAGATAGTCCTTCACCTCCTGCCCCGTCATTGTTATTGCAAACAGCTGGTTTTCATATGGATAGATGGTGAAAAGGTCGTTATACACCACGTCGCCCTTCTGCACGTGCCCGTTGAATTTAAGCGGTGCCGCAAAGCATATGTCCGCCCCTGTGGCTTCCAGGCAAACGGAATGCACAAAGTTAAGATAATCGTTCATCCCGCGGAAGGCATCGTTGGTCCTCAGATCCATTTCCAGGCTTCCTATCTTCTTCAGGCTGAACTCCTTAACCTTTGCATACATGCTGTGGAATTTTTCCGCCATCTCGCGGTCCACGTCATCCTTGTCTATCTTTACGGTCTCCACCGTCATGGTCTTGGCCACGGTTTTTCCCTTCTTCACGTCAATGGACAGCACTGCGTGCCCAACCATGTTGCAGTGGCTTCCGGCATCAATGAGGTCTGTGCCTTCATTGTCCAGCGCAGCGGGGCGGTGGTCATGCGCGCAAACCACAAGATCCACATTCCGAAGGCTGCGCATCAGGTCCAGGCCCTGGCTTTCCAGAAGCTTTCCGTCCCCGCTGCCCGTTCCGGCGTGAATCATCAGTATCGTGGCATCGGGCTTTTCCTTTGCGGCAATCCTGTCCACAAGCTTCTGCGCCCAGCCGTCTTTCATGGGATCCATGAAATCCATATTGTCCAGCTTATCCTCTCCAAGCCAGGTGCGCATTGCAGGGTTTGTGAGGCCGATGACGGCAATCCTAAGCCCCTGGCGCCTAATTATGGCATACTCCCGTAAATGGCATTTCCCCGTTGCCTTGTCCACCGCATTCGCAGCCAGAAAAGGCATCTTCAGCTCTTTTTTCATCCTGTTGTACACCGCAGGGCCGGCCTCGATGTCGTGGTTTCCCACGGTTACGGCATCGTAAGCCATGTAATCGGCCATAAGGGCATAGATGTGCGGCGCCTTCGTATCCACGAAATTGTGGTAGTATGCCGCATTGTCTCCCTGCAGGAAATCTCCGCCGTCCAGAAGTATCACATTATCCTCCCCATACTGTGCACGGCGCTCCTTAATGTACTTGTGCACGGCCAGAAGGGAGCCCTGGGTATTGCTTCCCACATATGTGGAATCGAAATAATGCCCGTGGATGTCGTTGGTAGTGTATATGTGTATCTGCTGCAGCCCGCTTATCAGCGCGGCAACCAGAAGGGTGGCGTGAAGTGTCATTACAGCTCCTCGATAACGCGAGTGAACAGGGTATTCATCCTGTCTGCCGCCTGGTCTGCAATCATAACGATTTCTGCGCCGTCAATAACAACGTCCTCGTCGCGGTTGTCGTTCGCCTCATCGGTGATGATGGAAACGCCCATCACCTTGAGGCCGCAGTGGCGTGCAACTATAACCTCCGGAACCGTGCTCATGCCTATTGCGTCGCCGCCTATTGTGCGGAAGAACTTGCACTCGGCCGGTGTTTCATAGGTTGGGCCGGTAACAATCACATACACACCCTTCTGCAGGGCTATGTGAAGTTCCCTCGCGCATTTTTCAGCCTTGCGGATAAGACCCAGGTCGTATGCGTGGCCCATATCCGGGAAACGAGGGCCGAACTGGTCCAGATTCGGGCCGATAAGCGGGCTTGGAGCCATGTTGATATGGTCTCGTATAATCATTATGTCACCAACCTTGTATGCGGAGTTCAGGCCTCCTGCTGCGTTTGAGACGAAGAGGTATTCAACGCCCAGAACTGCGAAAACGCGCTCTGGCAGCGTTACGGTCCACATGTCGTAACCTTCATAGAAGTGGAAGCGACCCTGCATTGCAATTACGGTCTTGCCGCCCAGTTCGCCTATTATCAGGTTGCCCTTGTGGCCTATCGCTGTTGAAACGGGGAAGCCGGGAATGCTGTTGTACGGGATAACGGTGGCATTGGAAATGCTGTCGGCCAGTTTGCCCAGTCCGCTGCCAAGGATTATCGCTATCTGCGGTTTGCGGCTGTCCTGTGTTTTGATATAAGCGGCAGCCTCTTCAATTCTTTTTGTGTATTCCTGTGCGTTCATTTTGATAGTGTTTATTTTCAAATATACGAAAAATGTTTAAAAAATTATTATCTTTGTATGAACGTAAATTGTAATTGGAGATTATGCTATCTGCCATTCAGCAAAATCTGGAGATACTTGTAAGCGCCTATGAAGGCCAGAAACGCCAGGCGGCGGATCTTCAGAAGGAAGTGGAGAAATACAGAACCCAGTTGCAGTCTGCGAAGGAGAAAATATATAAACTGGAAGAAGAAATCGGCATCCTTAAGGAAAGGACTGTGTTCCTTCCGTCCACACCGGATAATTATTCAACTGCCAAGGCATCGGTGGACGCTCTCATAAAAGAGATTGATGAGGCTCTGGCATTATTGCAGTAGGGTATGGAAGAACACATCATCAAGGTTAAGATAGCGGACAGAGTCTATCCCCAGAAGGTTTCTGAAGATAAAGAGGCGGCCATTAGGAAAGCTGCCAGAAAGGTGGACGATATCATTTCGGAGTATTCCCGCAAATACAGGGAGGTTTCCCAGCTGGATATTGCCACGGTTGTCGCTCTGAATGCGGCAATAGAAAGCGAAAGGCTTTCAGAAAAACTTCAACAGATGGAAAAGGATTTGGCACAGCTGTCTGCAGACCTGCAGAGGTATGTTGATTCATTGAAATAGCCGTTAGTACATTTGCCGAAATCACAGAAGCAAAACTGAAAGGGGTGACTCGATGCAGGATGACAGGCCTATGTGACCGCATCAGCGAGATTCCATTTCGGGACGGAGGAAGTTTGAATGTTATCGGAGCCTGAATCTTATTTGATTAAGATTTCCCGGACAAATCTAACGGCTTCTTTTTTTCTTCCACAACTTTTTTATTTTTATGTTAATCGTTATTTTGTCCTCGCTGATATCCGCAGTACTGGCTGTTGCTGCCTATATCGCAATCAGACGTTTTATTCTGAAAGGACGCAAGGAAGAAATCATCAAACAGGCAGAGCTTGAGGGAGAGAAGATCAAAAACGACAAGATCTATCAGGCAAAAGAGAAATTCCTCCAGCTTAAGGCAGAGCATGACCGTCATGTGAACGAGAAGAACAACGCCATCCGCGATGCCGAAAACCGTATCAAACAGAAAGAGAATTCACTTAACCAGCAGAACTCGGAGCTTGGCCGCAAGAACAAGGAGGCCGAAGCTATCAGGGAGAATCTGAAGGCCCAGCTGGAGATTGTTTCCAGGAAGGAGGCCGAGTATGAGCACCTGCGCGCAGAGGCCATCGCCCAGATAGAGAACATTGCCGGCATGAGTGCGGCAGAGGCCAAGGCCCAGCTTATCCAAAGCATGAAGGATGAGGCCCGCACAGAGGCTCAGAGCTATATCAATGACGTTATGGACGAGGCTCGCCTAAGTGCCGCCAAAGAGGCTAAGCGCATAGTAATCAACACAATACAGCGCACAGCAACTGAAACTGCCATTGAAAATGCCGTTTCTGTCTTTCATATAGAGAACGACGAGGTTAAGGGCCGCATCATCGGCCGTGAGGGACGTAACATCCGTGCCCTTGAGGCAGCAACCGGTGTGGAGATTGTTGTGGACGATACTCCGGACGCAATCCTCATCTCCGGCTTCGACCCTGTACGCCGAGAGATTGCCCGTCTTTCACTGCACCAGCTTGTTGTTGACGGCCGAATCCATCCGGCACGCATTGAAGAAGTGGTTGCAAAGGTAACCAAACAGCTGGAGGAGGAAATCATGGAAACAGGCAAGCGCACCTGCATAGACCTTGGCATCCACGGTCTTGCACCGGAGCTCACCCGTATGATTGGCCGCATGAAATACCGTTCATCCTATGGCCAGAACCTTCTGAAGCACAGCCGCGAGGTTGCCAACATTTCGGCAATCATGGCTGCAGAGCTTGGTCTTAACGTGAAACTTGCAAAACGTGCAGGTCTGCTTCACGATATAGGCAAGGTTAGCGAAGAGGATCCGGAGCTTCCACACGCATTGCTGGGTATGAAACTGGCAGAGAAGTTCAAGGAGAAGGCTGAGGTTTGCAACGCCATCGGTTCTCACCACGAGGAGATGGAGATGAACACAACCATAGCTCCTATCGTAATGGTTGCCGATGCCATTTCCGGTGCACGTCCTGGTGCCCGCAGGGAGGTTATCGAAAGCTATATCAAGCGTCTCAAGGACATGGAGAACATCGCCTCTTCATACAACGGCGTAACCAAGGCTTATGCAATCCAGGCCGGCAGGGAGCTGCGCGTGATTGTGGGTGCAGACCAGGTTAGCGATTCAGACGTGGAGAAGATGAGCGCTCAGATTGCAAAACAGATTCAGGACGAGATGACATATCCGGGTCAGGTGAAGATCACCGTAATCCGCGAGATCCGTTCTGTTGCAATTGCAAAATAATGATAAAGAATATCATATTCGATTATGGTGCGGTTCTGGTAGACTGGAATCCGCACTATCTTTATGATGAGTATTTCGGTTCCGCAGAAAAGGCCGAGTGGTTCCTGCAGAACGTATGCCGATACGAGTGGAACACCCAGCATGACGGCGGAAAACCCATTGCCGAGGGAACGGCGGAACTTGTTGCGCAGTTCCCGCAGTGGGAGAAGGAGATACGCATGTATTACAGCAATTTCACCAAGATGGTGGGCGGCCAGATAGAGGGTATGTACGAGCTTATACAGGACCTGAAAGCGCGCGGATATCATGTGTATGGCCTCACGAACTGGAGCGGGGAGACTTTCCCCCTTGTGCGTGACGTCTACCCTGTATTCTCCCTGATGGAAGGCATGGTTGTTTCCGGCGACGAGAAACTGATGAAACCCGGTGCGGAGATTTTCCACTGCCTTCTGGACCGATATGGCCTGCAGGCGCAGGAATGCGTGTTCATAGACGACAATATCAACAACTGCAACGGCGCACGTGCCGTGGGCCTTTCCGCCATACAGTTCAAGGGTGTTGAAGACCTGAAAGCCAGATTATCAGAATTATTATAAAATACATAATTATGGAAGCAATTCTTATTGATATCAACGATTACGAGTACTCCGGTGAGGGTGCCAACGGTACAAGCTATAATCATAAGACAGATGCGGGCATAATGCTGAAGCTCTATAATTCAAACCAGAACATAGAGTTCGTGAAGGCCGAGCTGGATTTTGCGCAGAAAGTGTATGATGCGGGAATTCCAACCCCTAAGCCGGGAGAGTTCGTTACCGACGGCGAGGGACGTTTCGGCATGCGTTTCCAGCGCATTGTGGGCAAGAAATCTTTTTCGCGCGCAGTGGGCGACGATCCGCAGAACGTGGAGCATTATGCACGTGAATTCGCAAAGATGTGCAAACTGCTGCACTCTACAAAGGTAAGCAAGACAGATTTCCCCAATGTGAAGGAGTACTACCTGAAGCTGCTGGAAGAGAACGAGTTCTATTCTCCGCAGGAGAAAGAGTGGACAAGAAACTTCATCCAGAACGCCCCTGACAGCGATACTGCCATCCACGGAGACCTGCAGTTCAGCAACTGCCTGCTTTCGGATATGGGCAATTTCTTCATAGACCTTGGCGATTTTGCATACGGACATCCAAATTTCGACCTTGGCATGACCATTCTTTGCTGCCTCTACAATGCAGAGGAATTCACCAGCAATGTATTCCATATGTCCAACGCAACTGCAAAAGAGTTCTGGTACTGGTTTGTTGAAGAATACTTCGGCGCCGGCGCAGATCACGACAAGATTGAAAAGGAGCTGCGCCCATATGCCGGACTCCGTATCCTTATGATTGAGAAATTCGCCCATGCACGTCTTGATGGCCTGCATTGGCTGATTGGTGACAAGAACTAAACTTTGCTGAAATATATGAAACGCTTCGCCCTGCTTTTGATTCTGCTTTGCCCAGCCTTGCAGATTGGTGCGCAAAGCTATGACCACTACTATGTGAACCTTCCCGTGGAACTGGACAAGGTTAGGGATGTTGTGGTGCCGGACTATCGCGTGAATGTGATGGACTTCGGTGCAGAGCCGGGTGGAGCATTTCTTAACGACGAGGCCTTTTCAGAGGCCATAGAGCACTTGCAAGAGCGTGGCGGAGGCCATCTGGATGTGCCAGAAGGTACTTTTCTGTGCGCCCCCATACGCCTTTATTCCAACATGGACCTTCACCTGACGGAAGGGACCCGCCTTCTTTTCACAACAGACAAGACCCTCTATCTGGAAAATGGCCGGAAAAATGCTAAACCATGCATCTATGCCCGCAGGGCCCAGAACGTTTGCGTTACGGGAAAAGGCATTGTGGACGGCCAGGGCCAGTATTGGAGGCCTGTGAAGAAGTCCAAGGTGAGCCAGCAGGAGTGGGAAAGCCTTCTTGCAATGGGTGGCGTTCTGGAAGATGACGTATGGATGCCATACGGAATAAGTTTGAACGGTGAAGCCGTCCCTGTAATTGGCGCGGATGCCAATGCCCAGGAGACTTTGCGAAGCCACCTCCTTCAGTTTGAAGACTGTGAGGGTGTGCTGGTGAAGGGAGTAACGCTTTTCAATTCGCCAAAGTTCCATCTTGTGCCTGTGCGCTGCAGGAACCTTATTGTGGACGGCGTAAAGGTGGAGTGCCCTTGGAATGCCCAGAACGGCGATGCCATAGACCCAAGTAACGTGCAAACAGCCCTTATTGCTGGCTGCAGCATATCCTGCGGTGACGACGGCATATGCATGAAGGGTGGCATGGGCCAGAGAGGGGTTGAAAGCGGCCCCAACTGCGATTTCCTTATCCAGGACAATGTTGTGTACCGCGCGCACGGCGGTTTCGTTATAGGATCCGAGTTCAGTGGCGGCATGCACAGGCTGGTTGTGCGCAACTGCCGTTTCGAAGGCACCGATATAGGCCTCAGGTTCAAATCTGCCCCGGGACGCGGCGGCACTTGCAGCCACATTTATTGCTATGACCTTCAGATGAAGGATATCCTTAAGGAAGCCGTCCTTTTCCAGACTTCGTATGCCGACAAGGGTGCAGTCCTTAGTACAACAGCGAAGGACGACAAATCTGCCTTCTTCCCGGACTTCTGCAATGTGACTATTAGCAATGTGATGGTGGACGGAGCCAAGACCGCCCTCTTCATAGACGGAATCCCCGGTTTTCCCGTGCACGATATCACTCTGGACAATGTTATCATGCGCAACTGCCAGAGGGGTCTGGTTCTTAAGAACGCGAAGGATATCACCTTGCGTAATGTCCTTATCCAGAGCAAGAAAGGGGATACCATAGATGCAGCAAGCTGCACGGTGATAAGAAGATAAATCTATGATTGGAGTTTTTGATTCGGGTGTTGGCGGATTAAGTGTCCTGAGGGAACTGTACAAGTTGCTCCCGAACGAAAACTATGTATATTATGCCGATACGGCACATTGCCCCTATGGCGGCAAAACCCGTGAGTATGTGCTGGAGCGTGCGCGCGAAATCACGCGTTTCCTTCTTGATAAGGGCTGCAATATCATTGTGATTGCCTGCAACACAGCCACCGCTGCGGCAATAAAAGATTTGAGGGAGGAAATGCCCGATGTGTGCTTTGTGGGCATTGAGCCTGCAATAAAACCGGCTGCCATGCGCAGCCATACCAATGTTGTTGGCGTTCTTGCCACTGCCGGAACCCTGAAGGGTGGCAAATATCTGGACCTGGTGGAGCGTTTCCACGATAGTGCCGATGTTGTGGAAAGTGTTGGCCGCGGTTTCGTGGAACTTGTTGAAAGCGGGGATTTTACATCTGCGCACGCAGAGGAGGTTGTCCGCGCGGCCGTAGAGCCTCTTCTGAACGCCCATGCCGATACCCTGGTGCTTGGCTGCACCCATTATCCATTCCTGATGGATATGATATGCAAGGTTGCAGGGCCTTCGGTGCGCGTCATAGATCCTGCTCCGGCGGTTGCGGCGCAGGTGCAGCGCCTCTATGCCGGCAGACTGGAAGGGGAGAGCGAGGGCTTTTCTATTTCTCTATACTCCTCTGGGAGCGTGGAGGCACTGAAACGAATGTACTGTTTGCTTCTCGGCTGAAACGTCTTTTCCTGTAACTCAGGGGCGAGGTTCCCGTAAGTCTCTTGAAGAATTTTCCGAAATCGCTCTGGCTTTGGAAATTCATTTCGTCGCTTATCTCTTTCACGCTCTGGTGTCCGTAGGCCAGTTTTGCCATAGCCGTAAGGGCGGAATACTGGTCTATGATTTTCTGTCCGCTGTGGCCTGTGGCCCTTTTAATCATGGCCGAAAGGTATTTCGGATTATACTCCATCTCCTTGGCATAGAATGCAAGGTGGCGTGTCCTCACAGAGTGCTTCTCCACCAGCTTTATGAAACGGCTTACTGTGTCATCCTCGTAGATGGGCCTCTCGTGTGCGAATTTTGCAAGATTGCCGTCCTGGATTTTCAGTGAGCGGAACATATAGTAGCCTGTGCTGTAGAACAGGGCGCGCAGTATGCTAAGCATGCAGTCCATCTTGTATGGGTTGCTCTGGAAGCCGCACACAGATTCCATGGCGTCAAAGAACAGGTGCATGGTTTCGTCATAGGCGCTTGTGATGCGTATCACCGGATATTCCTCCGTTACGAACATCGTAAGGAAGGTGCTGCCCACGTTCAGATGCTCCTGCAGGTTGCCGCTTATGGAAAGGGTTTTATATTTCAGGCTTTCGGACGGATGGAATTTGATAATCTGCCCCGGACGCCACACGCTTATGGATTTCCTTCTCACTTCCACTTCCTTGCCGTCTATGGTGATGGGGCTTATTCCGTTCTGGGAATAAAGGACCAGTATGAATTCGGGGCTGAATTCGCCCTCAGGAAATCTGGCCTGGTCTATGTACGCCATAATATCGGGGTTTTCCACTCCATTCAGGCTGCAAAATTCGTTGAAAGTCATAGTCTTTGATTGAAAATTACATCCCAAATATACGAATATTCTGCCTTTTATCCCAATTTACATAGAATTTGGCACTTTTCACCCTTCGTTTCTTGCTCTATCTTTGTGCCGTAAAACTTTGAATTTATGAAATTAAAAGGAAATAATATTTTGATTACGGGCGGTGCTTCCGGCATCGGACGTCTTATGGGCCGTATGGCCATCCAGAAAGGCATTGCAAACATAATTATCTGGGACATCAACCCCGCCAGCATAGACAAGGTGGTGAGTGAGCACAAGCGTCTTGCCGCCGAGTGCGGTTCAAAGGCAGGTGTTTTCGGCCTTAGGGTGGATGTGTCCGACAATGAGATGGTTAAGTCTGCTTATGACGATACCCTGAAACTTGTTGGCCAGGTGGATATCCTGATCAACTGCGCCGGCATCGTAACAAGCAACAAGTTCTTTGCCGACAATTCGGCCGAGGAGATAGAGCGTACCATGCGCATCAACTCCATCGCACCTATGTATGTGGCCCTTGCCATTATCGGAGATATGATCCAGAGGGACAAGGGCCACATCTGCAATATAGCCTCGATGGCCGGCATGCTTTCAAATCCGCGCATGAGCGCTTACGCGGCCAGCAAATGGGCCTGCATAGGATGGAGCGATTCCGTAAGGATAGAGCTTTCAGAGATGAAATCCAAGGTGCGTATCACAACAGTTGCACCTTATTATATAAATACAGGCATGTTCGATGGCGTAAAGTCAAGAATTTTCCCTATATTGAAGCCTGAAAAAACAGCGCGCAAGATTCTGTCTGCGATAGAGCGTGACGTGGACTACAAGGGCATACCTTTCCCTTTCCATTTCACCCGTTTCCTGCAGGCAATCATGCCAACCTGTGTTTTCGATTTCATCATCGGCCAGGTGTGCGGCGTATATCACACAATGGATAATTTTACAGGCAGAAAGTAATTTTCACAGGAAGTAATCATGGAAAACACAGCGGCAGCAAAAATAAACGAGCTGTATCAGGCTCAGAGGGCATTTTTCAAAAGTGGCACAAGTCTGGACCCGAAATGGCGCAAGGCCCGTCTGAAGGAATTTCTTGCGGCAATGGAAAAGTGGGAGAAGCCGCTTTGTGACGCCCTGTGGACAGATCTCCACAAGTCCTACAAAGAGGCCTATCTAACAGAGATAAGCCTTGTGAAGGGGGAGATACGCACGGCCATAAAGAATGTGCGCAGATGGAGCAGGAGAGAATGCAAGCTTTCCAGCATGGCAGTTCTTCCGGGCCGCAGCTATATAGTTAAGGAGCCCCTTGGAACAGCCCTTATAGTTTCTCCATGGAACTATCCTGTGCAGCTTCTGCTAAGCCCGCTTGTGGGCGCCATGGCGGCCGGCTGCAATGCCGTTCTGAAGCCTTCACCCTATGTTCCAAACGTTTCCCGCGTGATAGAGCAGATGATTGCCGATACCTTCGTGCCGGAGTATATCACCGTGGTGCAGGGAAACAGGGAAGTGAACAGGCAGCTTTTCGATCTACGCTGGGATATGATTTTCTTCACCGGCAGCCCTGCCCTTGCGCATGAAGTTATGGCAGCTGCGGCAAAGAACCTCACTCCCGTGGTTCTGGAGCTTGGCGGCAAGAGCCCTTGCATTGTGGACAAGGATGCCGATATCAGGCTTGCAGCGCGCAGGATTGCCTGGGGCAAGACACTGAATTCCGGCCAGACCTGCATTGCTCCGGACTATATCCTCATCCATTCTTCAGTAAAGGAGGCTTTCGTGCGTGAGTTCGCCCGTCAGGTGCAGCTTCTGCATGGAGAGGATGTGCAGCAGGATGAACATTATGTGCGCATGGTGTCCGACAAGGCCTTCAATCGCGTAAATTCATATCTCTCAGAGGGCAAAGTGATCTATGGCGGAACCGTGAACGCATCGGAGCGTTACATACAGCCAACCCTTCTGGCCGATGTCCCTCTTGATTCGAAAGTGATGACCGAAGAGATTTTCGGCCCTGTATTCCCTGTGATAGAGCTGGACGACAATGGCGGAACCTCTTTCCAGGAAAAGGTGATCTCTTTTGTCACAGAAAGGGAGAAGCCTCTGGCATTCTATTACTTCGGTTCAGAGAAGGCTGCATGGAAGGTTATAGGCCGCACCTCATCCGGCGGGGCCTGCATCAACGATACCATCATGCACATCACCAATCCGCATATACCTTTCGGTGGCGTTGGCAACTCCGGCATGGGAAGCTATCATCACAAGCTCTCCCTCGATGCATTCTCTCACCGCCGCGCGGTTGTTGCCTCTCCAACATGGATAGACATGCCTTTCAAATATCAGCCGTTCAGGCTTTTCTCCATCAGCAAGAAACTTCTCTAATCCTTTAATCGAAAATTTTTGATAGTTTTCCAAAAAAACTTTTGGTATTTCAAAAGAAATAGCTCATATTTGCATAATACTTTTGATATATCTAAACAAATATGGGAAAACTAGACCTAATGAGCGATGAGGAACTGTTGAAGCTGATAGGTAACAGATTCCGGGAAATCAGGCTCTCAAAGGATATGACACAGCAGGCCATGGCAAAAGCCAGCGGCCTTTCCGTGTTTACTATCACCCAGGCGGAAAACGGCCACAATGTCTCAATACTCAACGTGCTTAAAGGCCTCAGGGCCTTGGATTGTCTTGATATGCTGGTTCCTTTTCTTCCTGAAGATTTGGACCATCAACCGGAAAGGAAACACGCCTCTTTCCATCACGGAAATCACCAAAATTCAGGTAATTAATTAAATATACGATAGTTATATACAAGTATTCAAAAAAAAGTTGTAACTTAGCGCGTTTTTTACAAAAAATAATTCCAATGTCTTTTAAATCTGTTATTAGGAGCTTGCTTCTCCCGGTGGTTTTGTGCACTGCCTTCCATGTGAACGCATCGGCACAGAATTTTGCCATCAAGACCAATCTCCTGTACGACGTCACCGCCACCCTGAATCTGGGTGCCGAGGTTGCCCTGGCTCCGAAATGGACCTTTGACCTTTCCGGCAACATTCATTTCTGGAATGCTTGGGGAGACAAGAGGCTTAGGCACTGGCTTGTGCAGCCGGAGGCCCGCTACTGGTTCTGTGAGCGTTTCAACGGCCATTTCCTTGGTTTCCACGCTCTTGGCGGCCAGTATAATTTTGGCAATATCAGAAACAATATTGACTGGTTTCCATGGGGATACAACGCTGCCACCAAACAGTTTGGTGCCGGCAGCCTTGTGCCTATGACAGACCACCGCTTCCAGGGATGGGGCGTTGGTGCAGGTGTTGCATACGGCTACAGTTTCATTCTTGGACAGCACTGGAATATGGAGTTGGAACTTGGCTTGGGCTATATCTACACCCGTTTCGACGTCTACCAGTGCAAGGATTGCGGAAAGAAGATAAGCGAGAACAACCCTTATCATTATGTTGGACCTACTAAAGCAGCTATAAATCTTGTTTATGAATTCTAAGATCACAACAGTAATAGCCGCTTTTGCAGGCCTGTTCCTTGCTACTGCGGCAAACGCCCAGGACAGCAATACAAATCCGATAAACCAGGTTACAATGGACAATGGTGTTATTGTGACCAATGCCAAGATAGAGCGCAGCGCTGCAGGCGTCAACGTGCAGATGGACCTTGATTTCCGTGCCGTAAAAGTTGGCTGGGACAGGGAAGTGAATGTGATTCCCGCTCTTGCTGGTGCGCAGGACACTTTGAACCTTGCACAGCTCACAGTAATGGGACGTAACCGCTATTTCTACCACCTGCGCAACCAGATTGGCAACAAGCTGGGCATACAGACAAAGGTATCGGAAAAAGACATTACATGGCGCAAGCAGGATCTTCCCGATTCTTATCACTTCGATATCACCATCCCGTATGCAGCCTGGATGAACGGCGCACGCGTGATGGTTAACGAGTGTCTTCTTGGCTGCTGCAGCAAAGTCCTGGACGACGACTGGAAGGGAACCGACGCATCATACCAGCTTCCTGCGGTTCCTGCATTCGTTCCTGCATTCGTTTATCTGCGCCCTAAGGCAGACCTTAAAAAGATGCGCAGCCTGCATGCAGTGTCTTACGTAGACTTCCCTGTAAGCAAGACAGAGATTTATCCGGAGTACCGCAACAACCCTCGCGAGCTTGCAAAGATTCTTGCAACAGTGGACAGCGTGCGCAACGATTCCGACATCACAATCAAGGCAATCTTCCTCAAGGGTTTTGCATCGCCGGAGTCTCCATACGAAAACAACACACGCCTTGCAAAAGGCCGTACAAACTCCATAAAGAAATATCTCTCCACATTCAGCCACATTTCCATGGATGTGATAGATACAGATTACGAGCCTGAGAACTGGGAAGGCCTGCGCGCATACGTGGAGGCATCGGACATCAGCAACAAGGAGGGCATCCTGAATATAATTGACTCTCACCTTGCTCCGGACCCTAAAGAGTCCTATCTGAAGAAACAGTACCCTAAGGAATATGCATACCTCAAGGAGAACTGCTATCCTGCACTTCGTAAGGTGGACTACCAGATTAACTATGAGGTGCGCGTCTTCACAAGCATAGAGGAAATCCGCCAGGCATATGCCCAGGATCCAAGCAAACTAAGCCTGGACGAGTTCTATATGCTGGCCCTAAGCTATCCGGAGGACTCTGCCGATTTCCACGATGTTATCCGCGCTGCCGTAAAGTGCTATCCTAAAGACCAGGTTGCAAACCTCAACGCTGCAAACGTAGCGATGATGGAAGGCAGGGTAGGCGAGGCCGGCAGATATCTGGACAAAGCCGGTGACAGCCCGGAGGCATCATATGCCCGCGGCGTATACAACGCCCTCATAAAGAATTATGACCGCTCTGCCGCTTACTTTGAGCAGGCAAAAGCAGGAGTTCCTGCCGCAGCCGAGGCCTACGACCAGGTGCAGAACATCCTTGAAATCAAGGCAATGTTATTTGAAGAATAATACAACAATTTTTTTATATTAACTTTTTATCTATTAATCAATTATGAAAAAGATTCTTTATCTTTCTCTTGCAATCGCTGCCATGATGGCGGTAGGTTGTAACAAAAATGTCGCTAAAAACGACCCTTTCGTTTTGCCGGAAGGTGAGAAGGCATACCTCGCATTGGGTATCGACCTTCCTTCTGCTACAGCCACTAAGGCTGATGGCGATCAGTCCGGTAACAATTATGGTCAGTACAACGACGGTACTGCCGACGCAGCTAACGTAGAGGATATCATCCTCGTTCTCTTTGGTGGTGAAAATGAGGCAGCTGCTGAACTCAAATCAGCCTACAACCTCAGCGAGTATCGTAACACCTTCGCACCCAACCCTTATGACCAGGTGACAGTATCTTCAAGCAAGATTATTGCAGAGATAGCCAAATCTACTCTTGGCAGTGGGGAAGTCTATGCTTTCCTCATCCTCAACGACCACGGTTTCTATGAGATTGAGGGTACTGACCTTTTTGCAACTGCTTCAGGTTACTTCACAAAAGGCGCAAGCGCAGCTGACGGTTCTATGACCAATGCTACCACTGGCAAAGTTAAACTCACTGGTATGCCTTTCGCTGAGTTCCAGAAGGTCCTTATCGACGAGGGCAATCGTAACTACGCTGAGACTTCATTCATGATGACCAACGCCACATACGTAAAGAATGGCAATGTTGCAACTCTCGTTCCGGTACTTGCTAACCTCTACACTTCTCGTGCCGCTGCCGAGCAGAACCCTGCTGCCACAATCAATGTTGAGCGCGTTCTTGCAAAGGTTCAGGTTACCTGGGCTAATGATCTCAAGATCACTAACACCGGTGCTACAGAATCAGAGAGACTTCCTATCGAGGTTACTGCATGGGATCTTGACAACGTTAACACCATTGCCTACATCTCCAAGAACTTCAAAAGCACTTGGAAGAGCTACGGCAGCTACAACCTTGCTGCAGCAGCTTCAGCTCCTGTTGAAGGCAAATCTCGTATGGTTGACTCTAAAGGTATCGAGTCTTTGACAGGTCCTTCATTCCGTACTCACTGGGCAATTGACCCTAACTACGACAAGACTGAGGCTGTAGAGTACACTCTCTTCACCCGTGCCAACCAGGATAACATCGCTATCGAGCGTAAGAAAGACGCTATCTACTACTGTCCTGAGAATACATTCAATGTAGAGTACATGACAGACAACAATACTACCCGTCTGGTCATCAAGACTAAACTTAATGAGGGTAAAGACTTCTACACTGTAACTGAGAACGCTACTGTTCTTTACCAGAACGATGTAGAAAATGCAGGTGAGGACTCAATCCAGGAGTACATCTACGCTGCTCTCGGCAACAAGAAAGAGATCCGTACATGGATGGAGACTTACAGCCTTACAGGTACTGTAAAAGCCCTTGTTGATATCAAACTCACTCAGGCTTACATGACAGTTGACGGCGATCTTACTGCTATCGCTGACGGTAACACCCTCGTTCCAGGCCAGCATGTTGTAACCTTCACAGTTAAGAGTACTGTAGCTGAGGCTGCCAAGACAGCTTTCGCTGACCTCGCAACTGAGAACAACGCTTACTTCGCTAAATCTTACAAGTTCTACTACTACAAATCAGGTGTTGCTTTCTACCAGGCTCTCATCAAACACTTCGGTGACATAGAGACCAACTGGGAGCAGAAAGACGGTATGGTTAACGAAACTCTCAACGAGTATAATACTGGTGTTTACTCTGGTGGTAAACCTACTCCAGAGGAGCGTTACCTGGGCCGTTACGGTATTGTACGTAACAACTGGTATAACATCAACGTTACAGGTATCCGCAACATTGGTTCATCTGTTGTTCCTAGCCTCCCTGGCAAACCAGATGATACAGTTGAGAACTACATCGCTATCCAGATCAACATCATGCCATGGGTAATGCGCCCACAGGATGTGATTCTCTAATCCAAGACTTTTTGCCTGTGCGCGGGTGATACCGCGCATGGGTCCCAATAAAAAAAAATTAATTGATGTTTACCAAGGCTGAAAATATGCTATTCAAGGCAGCTCTTATGCTTGCCGGAGCAGTTTCCATTATATCCTGCCAGAAACACCCTGTCTTTGAGACCGAGGGCAATTGTGAGGATGTTGTGGAAGTGTATCTCAAATATGATTACAACATTCAGCGTGCGGACATGCGTCCATACCATGTTGGATGGGCAAATGTCTATGCCATAGATGAAAAGGGCAATGTGGCCGCTGTGAAAACTGTTTCACCCGCAGAGGCGGCCGACAAGAATTCAACTGTGAAGTTTGACGGTCTTCAGCCTGGCCGTTATACCTTTGCAGCCATGGCCATGCAGTCTCCTTATGAGAAGCTTGCACAGGGCCAGGGAGCACGTTTCCGTGCCACTTTCCCTGCAAATGGTTCTGCTGTAAGTGATTTGACAGTGAAACTGGACCGCAACGCTGTTCCAGGCTCTGATCTGTTTGCTGTGGACGCGCCTGCAAATGGTCTGGATACCCTTTGGATAGGCAGAAGCATCAAGCCGCAGGGCGTAATTGTTCCCAAAGAAGAGGATCAGAGTGGTATAGTCATATGTGACACCATTAGTCTTGTCCGTGACACCAAATATCTTCATCTTACTCTTCATCAGATTAAGAACAGGGCAGACATCCATGATACGGATTTTGCCGTTAGGGTATCCGATTCAAACGGCAGTCTTGCCTGGAACAATAATCTTTTGTCAGACAGCCGGCTTATCTATGCCCCTCATGCATCTTGGACCACTGCTCTCAGTGAGAATGGTGTGGCATATGACAGTGAAGAAGAGGCATCATCGGCTCCTGCAACAGACCCTATCGTAGAGCGTGCCGCCCATTTCGAAATAAGCTTCTCAAGGCTCATGTATTATGCATCGGCATCGGAGGGAAACAATGCAGTTCTTTCCATAGTAAACGCAAGTACAGGAACAGAGGTCGTAAGGCTTAATCTTCCATATTATCTCTCTTTCGGCCGTGATGCATATTCTGTACGTAACTATTCAAGACAGGAATATCTGGACAGGGAGTATGACTACCATCTTGACTTCTTCCTGGAAGACAGTGATACTGAATGGGCATACTTGTCCCTCAAAGTTAATATACTTCCTTGGGTGATGAGAATTCAAAATCAGGTTTTCTAATTGAGAGATGAGGATGCGCAGTTTAATATCCGGTTTGATTAAATTGGCGGTTGCTTTGGCAGCTGTCATGCAAGCCGTATGTTGCAATAAGGTGGAGCCGGTTATACTATTCGACGCCAATCTTCGTCTGTACATAAATGTTCCGGCATATACAAAATCTTCTGATTTCGAAGATTACGGTTCAACCATGAATCAGGAGGGCATGGACAACCAGATTGTGGCTGAGGACCTTTCTGTATACTTCTTCGATCTTAATGGCAAGTTGGTTAGTGTTTGCAACTCCAATCAGAATATGGTTGTAAGCAAGGTGTCCACAGAGGATTATGATCCTCATTATCACCTGTATTGTGCTGATTTGAAGGTTGAAGGCATCAGCAACAATATCCAGTACAGGATAGTTGTTGTGGCCAACAGCAGAAGTATTTATACTGCCAACATGCCGTTTGCCGTGCCATCATTCCCTGTAGGCCCTGATTTTACCGAGCAGCAGCTGTACGAGAGTCTCAAATTCGGCTACAGCAATGATAAATTCACGTTCGGCAACCATGTGGGTTTCTACACCATGGAGAACTTCAATATGTTCGAGCGCGCTGCGGTGCCTATGTGGGGCTTCAAGACTATGTCTGTTGAGGTTCGCGGAGCCAACAATCACGACAAACTTCAGGTGTCCGGTACCATTCACATGATACGCTCTGTTGCCAAGGTCAAGATAAACATTTCTGACGACCTTATGAAGTATGTTGTTGTTACCGACCATAATCCAAACAGCGTGAAGGGTGGTGCAAGACTTTTCTACCCTATGGAGAATGGCTACATGACACCGGCATATAGCAAGGTATCTTCGCTTGCCGAGACTCCTTCAATGATGAATAAAGACCGTGCAGGTGAAAAATCGGATGGAGCTTATACCAATGTCTGGCTGAATACCGGAGATTTCAAATCAGATGTAGAGACGCAGATATGCTATCCTTTCTACCGTCATACAGACAGGACATTCTACACCTATCTTCCGGAATGTGAACTTGGCCGTGCTTGGATGAAGATTGAGTTCCGTTGGAAAGACTCGCAACTTCTGGATGATCCTTCAAAGGATTTCCGTCTGGAGTTTGCAGACTATGCATTCACGGGTGCAGCCCCTACCGATGAGGATATCGATTGCTTCCCTGTAATGCGCAATCACTATTATATTTATAATATCATAGGATTGAATCCTCTCAAGGTCAAGTACGAGGTTTGTGAATGGGATGACCGTGAGACAGAAATCATTTTTGATTAAATCATTGCAATGAAGAGAATTATCATATTGGTAATGTCAGCCGTTCTGGCTTTGATGTCCTGTACGCGTAAGGATAATCTTGAAAGGCCTGCTTCTTTCTACGAGGGAAATGGCAGGGCCGTTAATGTCAAGATTGGCTTTGATCCTCAGCAGATGGGGATCCAGACCCGTGCGCTTCTTTCTGATGAGGACGAACGCCAGGTATATGACCTTTATGTTCTTGCATTCAGGCTTAATAGTGAGAACGATGATAACCCTGTGATAATAAATACAAAGCGTTATTTCGGCAATGATGAATTGTATCCTGCGGAACCTGAAAAGGAAGGACATTATTTCGGTGAATATGATCACGGTACCAGCAAGAGTTCAGGCTATGTTTCGCTTGACGGTATAGTTACAGGTACATATTATATTGCGGCAGTAGCCAATATCACCCGTACCGATTTCGACAGCCAGGATCTTATCGAGTCTCTTGACGCAGCCAAAAACTATAAGGATTTCCTTGCTGTTCAATTTAAGTTCAAACAGAACGCCGGTCTTCTGCGCAACTATATGACAATGTCCGGATACTATGCAAAGCCCGGTGATGATGATCACGGTATTGAACCGGAAAAAGTTGTTGTTGACGGACATGGAATCCTTCCGGGATACATACATTTGAGGCGTGCTGATGCCAGGATGCATTTCAATATCATAAATGAGATTCCTGATGAAGCCAATTGTACCCGATTCCGTATCAAAAGTTACCAGATTTTCAACATGCCTGATAACTCCAGCGTGATTGAATCCCCTGTGGACCATGCCGATAAATTTACCAACTCTCCAGAGATTGTATCCGGATGGAGTCTTGAGGAGAAGGATAATGACAAGGCTGCTGACGGATATGATGTGATGAAGCGCTATGAGCTGGACTTTTATATGCTTGAAAAGCGTGGTCAGAGCAAGAATACCATTTCCACATACAACGAGAGGTCTCTTGAATACAAGAAACCTACAGAGCGTTGGGACGAGGATAGGGAACAGTTCTATAGTGACCATTTTGTAAATGGTGACGGCAGCCGAGACTGGAATCACTTTGTGAATGCTCCTGACAATGCACCGTTCATCTTGTTGAATGCAGAGTTCTCATATACTAATACTGACGAGGACGGGAAGTCTTATATACGAATTGTTGATAGCCAGTATCTGGTTCATTTCGGATTCTGTGAGGGTGAAACCATTGCAGAGAAATCCAATGATTTCAATACAAGGAGAAATACGCGTTACAACTACACCATACGTGTACGCGGAGCAAATGATATCATTGTGGAAGCTCAGGCGGAGAGCCTCACCACCCCAGGACTCAACCACAGTGTGGAGGGTACCGTCATAGACTTGGACGACAATGGCAAATTTGTGGATCTTGACGCCCATTACGGCGTGTTCAACATAGAGCTTACCCGTGCGGAGATAGCAAACATGGAGGTGCAGATATCCTCTCCTTTCGGTAACTGGTCATCGGCCGGCAACCACCCGGATAATTGGCAGGATTATCTGAATAATCCGATTAAATATCATCCATACCCAAACTACCTTTCAGAGGACTACCAGCACATCCGTATCGCATATAATGATGCGGCAACTTCGCAGCTTAAGGCTAACCAGCCGGTAACATCTCTTGTGAGCTATTCCCAGACATACGATTTTGATGCTCCTGTGGATACGGATTTAACAAAATTGCATACCACTCTTATCCCTGTACACCATGAAAAGCTGCAGATTCAGGACGATAATCATACGGTAGCCCTGTATGACCTGTTCAATCTTAAGTCAGCGTATGGTACTCCCAAGACAGCGGAAAATCCTTTGGGTTACACGGACCAGAACATTTCCGAACCTCTGGTGTTTACCGTTTTCATAAACGAGTTCTATTATTACTATCCTAATACTCTTATCAATCATGATGAGGGCTATGACAGCGAAGGAAATATCGTAGGTGAGCCAGAGTGTGATTATACGCTTTGGACACAATTCACCAACTATACCGCGGGCAGAACATTCATGTTCCTTACCACGTTCTACGACAGTCTGGATTCTGACAGCCACCATGTAAGGTGCAAACTGCAGGTAAAACAGAGATCCATAGAGACCTTCTTCGGAAACCATATTCTTGACGGATATTCACCTCAATCGCCGGATCTGCCTTCGGCTATAGGCCTGGAACAGATTAACGAGCATCATTACAAAAATCTGTCGTCTACAAAACATGGCGCCGGTTATGGTGAACCGGGAAGTCCCGGAACTGTGGTGAACAAGGATAACGGTTGGTGGAGAACCCAATACTGGCTCACAAATGAGGGGACGAATAAATGGTCTGACCATGTGAACCAGAATGTCGTTATGGGTAGTGAGGATGGCAATGAGTATCCTACCTTCCAGACCATTTCCCTCCAGAAACATAGAAATTCCGAATACACCAGACAGGATGTCAGATACAAGACTTTTGCTACTGACCCTGATAACTATGAGGTGGTTGACATACCGCTAAACCGTAACCGTGACCTCAACCGCGATGGCAAGATCACAGTGGATGAAGTGCGCTGGTTTGCTCCTTCCAGCTCTCAATACGTCACCTTTGTGGTGGGTTCCGGTGCGTTGCAGACACCTCTTTTCAGTAAGAACGATTTCATAGCCGGACAGAGATATTGGCAGGCATGGCCTATCAATGATAATTTCCGACAGGTATATTATAACGGTACCTTCCATTACCTGGGTAGCGACTGGTGGTATGTGATTACCGAGGAGGGTGCATCTACGGGCCGTTCCGATTCCATGGGCGACGCTGTAAACCAGGATGCACTAAACACCCAGCGTTCCGGTGAGATTCGCTGTGCCCGTTATCTCGGCGTGAAAAACGGTGATAGCGGCTATGATGGCATTGTATTGCCAGAGCCGGCCAGCTTCAATCCTGTAAACAACGTTATTACTACTATCAATTACGCCAGCAGAATGAGACGTAACCCAACGTCGTCTCCTCTTCGTTCACACAACAACCTCAGCATAGGTAAGAACGGTACCAACTCCATTGCCGATTATTTCCAGATGGCCAGCACAAATGCTTCAGTGGGTAGGCAGAACATATCTGAAAATGATATGAATGCAGAGGAGGTTCTGTTCTCAAAGATGAACGACAACTGGTTCTGCAAGGATTATGAGGATCCTAAGTTCGGCGGACGCGGCACATGGCGAATCCCTAACCAGGTGGAGCTGGCATTGATGGTAAACTATACCAATGACCAGCAGCTTCATCTGGGAAATACCGATGCGACGGTGGATCATCCACACCTTCTCAGCTGTACTTATTGGTACAGGAACGAGGAACTTTCGCCTTCACAGTATGAGGGTGAGACCAGAACAGAGGGTAGTGTCAAATACGGACGTCATTACCTTGGCGCCCGTAATGATGGTGAGGGACGCAAACTTGCCATGATTCACTCCAGCAGATTGTATAATAATCACAATTACTCTGTACGATGCGTTCGTGATACGGACAAGGATGGCAACTTTGTGGGTGCAAGCGAATACCTCAACCCTGTAAACTTTGTGGCCGGAGAGTTCACATGTACATACAACAATGACGGCACTGCCAACTACATCGTGAGTGCCAGCATGAGCACGAGCGCCAGCGTTGTTGAAGTTACAATGAACTCCGACGATGCTTCCTTTACGGGCAGCGGAGAGATTGTGTCCACCGTGAATAACGTAGAGGTAACTGCTCCTGCAGTAACCGTAACATGGAAGATTCGTTCCGCAGAGGGTCGTTTGCTTACCTACAAACGTACCTACCAGCTTCCTGCGCGTTACTGGACAATATCTCGTAACGGTTTCGAGAATCGTTATGCCTATGTAAATATTGATAACGGACGTACAGCTATCGGTGACGCGGATAATCGTAATGTAGACCAAATTGAAGCTGTTTACAAGTGGGTGCTTACCTCTTCACCTTCAGGCACTCCTGTAAATGAGGACGAATTGAAGCTGGGCGTCACATATTATCTGTACAATGCCGGTTCGGAGACATATGTCAGCGGTTATCAAGGTACTAGCGGAAATTATCTGACTACAGGCGCCAATGCTATACCTGTAAAACTTAGCACAGACAGCAGGTTCCCTGGATACTATGTCATCAGGCTCAATAATGCAACCAATGCCAATTCGAACGGCGGTGTGCAGAACTTCGGTACATGGAATGATGTTGACCAGGGAAGTACTTATATGCTAAAACCGGCGGTCCTCAGGGGCGAGATGCCATTCAAATTCAGACCTGGTACGTGTACAACCGTTTATGACCCTGCTGACGGCACACTGGCAACGTTCTCTATCGATGCATCATTCGAATCCAGTGTATCGGAACTGGTTTCTGTGCAAGTTGATGGCAGACCTGTAGAGAATCCATCTGTCAGCGGAGACAAAATACATTTTGATCTCACAGATAGATTGATCCCGGAGAATGGCCAGTTGACTACCCGTTGGAGTTTCCTCAAGGACGGGCAGATCATTGAAAAGAGTTATACTTATGAATTGCCTGTTAAGTTCTATCTTATCACCAGTATACTTAACAGTGCTTCATGGGGCTATCAGTATGTGTATGTTGATTCTGAGGGCAAGACTAGGACAAATCCTCTCACCTCAGATATGGACAAGTCACGTGCACCGTTAATTTACAGATGGATTTTGTCTGGAGATGCTGCTTCTTCAACCAATAATATACTTGCATCTGAGCTTGTTGTGAATGCTAATAGAGAGATGTATCTGTATAGCCAGTCTGCCGGAGCATATATTGTGAAGCCTTCTCCATATCCGTCTAACGGCATCATAGACCATCTTCCTACCGGAGCCACTCCTCTGAGGTTCTGCTTTGACAGGACCAAGAATGGTGGACTTGAGCCATACTTCAAGTGGGATGGATGCAATACCTATGGATCTTGTGTCAATCCAAGCCGTGCTCATGACAAGTATAAATTCGGTATGAGTCCGGCCGGTATGGATGGTGCCTACTGGAAATTCATCCCGGTATACAGGGATAATTCTCCTGTTGAACTCCCGCCTCCTGTAGTCATACAGCAGCCTGTTACAGGTATCTCGCTAAGCCATACAAACGCAACGCTTAACGTGAATGATACTATGAACCTCACCGCAGCTGTATTGCCGGGCCATGCTACGGATAAGACACTCACATGGTCATCATCAAATCCTGATATTGTAGTTTTAAGCGACAGCCCTGCAACAAGAGCAGCTGTTGATGCGGCAGTAACCTTAATAGCAAAAGCACCAGGCAATGCAACTATCACTGCAACAGCTTTTGACGGCAGTGGTGTTGTTGCCACCTGCGATGTAACCGTAAAACAGCCGGCCAACAGTATCAGGCTTAGCCAGACAAGCGCATCGCTTAACGTGAATAGTACGCTCAACCTTACTGCTACCATATTGCCGGAAAATAGCTCTAACAGGACAGTTACATGGTCTTCATCCAATAATGAAATTGCAACCGTAACTGCATCCGGCGTGGTAACAGCAAAAGCTGTTGGTAGTGCCACCATCACTGCCACTGCAGCCGATGGCAGCGGCCTATCTGCCAGCTGTTCTATAACTGTTAAGCAGCCAGTCACCAGGATTACGCTCAACTCTTCAATCGCAGTCCTTTACGTGGGTGGTACTCTTGAACTTCAAGCCGCTGTAAAGCCGGATAATGCATCGGACAAGACAGTTACATGGTCCTCATCCAATAATGATATTGCAACCGTAACTGCATCCGGCGTGGTAACAGCAAAAGCCGTTGGTAGTGTCACCATCACTGCCACTGCAGCCGATGGCGGTGGAGCAAGCGCTACTTGTGCTGTGACCGTAAATCCTATTAAAGTCACCGACATCACACTCAACCAGACAACGGCGACGATTGTGGCGGGTAAGACACTCAACCTTACTGCGACGGTTAAGCCGGATAATGCTTCGAACAAGGCAGTTACGTGGACTACATCAAATGCTAATTACGCAACCGTAAGCGATGGAGTTGTAACAGCAAAAGCAGCTGGAACTGCAACCATCACTGCAACTGCAGCTGATGGTAGTGGAGTCAAGGCTGCCTGCAGTGTGACTGTCAAACCGGCATTAGCCGTTACCTTAGGTACAAGTGCCGTGCTTGATGGTAACAATGTAAAGGTTACTGCAACAGTCACAAGCGGTGCTACAATCAACAGCGTTACTATAAACGATGTGGCGGCAACCAAATCTGGTTCAGGTACCAGTTTCACCGCAACACTTCCTGCAACAAGCATCACAGGCACAACGGTTACAGCTGTATGGAATGTTAGCTACTATGGTGAAACACAGAGCTTTACCAAGACATATACTATGCAGGCAAACTACTGGTTGATATCTCACAGGGATACACGTACACGTTATGTGACTGTAGATCAACATAGTAACCAGACATACGTAGGGTTAAACGATACCCGAAATGTCAATGCGATTAATGCTATCAACAAGTGGATTATTTCAACCAGTCCTTCCGGAACCAATCCTGTAAATGTATCAGAGCTTAAGACTGGTGTTACTTATTATTTGTTCAATGTAGGTACACAGAAATGGCTCAGTGGCTATCCTAGCACTTCTGGTAGCTACTTTACTGTGGGTGGTACTGCTTTGACCGTGACACTTGCAAGCGTTTCTGGTGGACTATACACGCTCAGGGTCAACAATGCTGTTTATTTTAATAAGAAAGGAAATAACGCGGATCTTGTTGGTCCATGGACTGGTACCGGTGCTGGTAACTATTACTACCTGACCCCGGCGCTGCTAAAGGGTGACATGCCATTGTCATTCACTCACGGTGATAGTGTTACTAATTCGGGAGGCGTAGTTACGGTTACTGCAACAATTGGAAGTGGTGCAGTTGTCAACAGTGTTAAGATAGGCGACGTGGCAGCAACTGTGACAAACAGTGGTACTGCATATACAGCCAAGTTTAATACAGCATCCTTGAATAATCCAACGCTTAACGTCGTATGGAATGTTACCTACAAGGGTGAAACACGTAACTACACCAAGACATATACATTGCCGACAAAGTATTGGCTGATATCTCATACAAAAAATCCTACACGTTATGCTACGATAGGCACAAATGACCAGGGAACAACAAACGTGGGAATAATGGGCCCTGCCGATAGCAGAGCTGTTGACGATATAGAAACTGCTTACAAGTGGATAATTACACGTAGTCCGTCTGGTACAGCAACCCCTATATGTGAAACAGAAATTCAGACGGGCGTTACCTATTATCTGTACAATGTTGGTACAAAGAGGTACATCACCGGTCCTACAAGTGGATCTGCTGTCAGCATGACGACGAGCCCTGCTGGTGATGAAACGAAGCCGATGCTAATGAAACTCGTCAATTATGGTACGGGCACTTACAGAATCTGCTGGAACAACAATGCAAGTTATGGTAATCCGTATGGTGGTGGTTCTGTGGGCCCTGGTAGGTTTGGTGCATGGACAAAATATCGATCTCCGGACAGTTGTTACAAGTTCACAGCTGCGAACAAGTAATGGAGGGTGAAATGACAAGCATCCGACCAAGTACGACTTGACAGATTCAATATCCCCGCTACTAGTACCATGCCAGTGATGGCTAGTATCGGTTACTGACTTGCTAGTAGCGTGTATTACCTCTTACTTGCTGCACAAAGAATACTCCCGCCATGCTTTTCATCGGCATGGCGGGAGTAATTCTTGATTATCTGCAAACTTGTGAATCTGCTTACTGGGGCGCCTTTATAGCTCCTTAATCTGTTCTTCCGTCAGACCAGTGCACTTGACGATAACGGCAACAGGAATACCCTCAGCCATCATCGCCCTGGCAATCTCCAGCTGCTTCTTGGCTTCGCCTTCTTCCAGGCCTTCTGCGCGTCCTTCTGCGCGTCCTTCTTTCAGGCCTTCTTCCTTGCCCGTCTTATATTTGTACT
>JAKSKO010000079.1 GCA_024401715.1 Bacteroidales bacterium | reverse complement strand
CCAGTGAGACTGTTGTCACGCGCAATCTCATGGCTATTTCGCAATAAAATAACATCCAAGCATAATCAGAAGTACGCCCACCCATTTGGCAAGGCTTACGTCCTCATGGAAGAAAACGATGGCGGCAATCATGCCGAACACGTAGCTTAGTGATACCATCGGGTATGCCATGCTGAAAGGGAAGTGCTTGATGATGTAAAACCACAGTATGCTTCCGGCTCCGTAGCAAAGGCCGCAGGCTGCAAACTGCCAGTTCGCGAATACGGACTTCCAGAAATCGAAAGTCATGGAAAAAGGCAGCATGCGGTTGAGGCCGTATTTCAGCAGAACCTGGCCGGCCGCAAGCAGCGCGCTTTGTATTACCGCCAGTGGTATCAGGGATAAGGTGTTCATCATCAATTCTTTACAAAAACTTTACTGCATGCGTGGAATCCGCCGCCCTGCTGCTCTTCATCAAAGTCTATCACCAGAACGGAAGAGACCTTGCCGCTTTGGATAAGGTCTGCCGCGTCCCTTTCCGCCCACATCAGGGACTGGTCTCCCTGTGAATAGGTGATGTTGTAGCCGTGGCATTTCGTGCGTATGGCAATCGCAGAGCCTATGGTGTTGTGGGTGCTCTGCATGAAAAGCGTAGGTTTCAGCAACTCCTCTCCGCCGGAAACAATGTCCTCCAGGAACTGCTGGCTAAGCTCCAGCATTCCGCGCGATGTGGATGAAACTATGGCGTCCGGACGCTCCAGGCCGGCTTCTTTCAGGGCTCTCAGGGCCGAAAGGTGGGCCGCCTTCATAAGTTTTCCCATTCGGCGGGACTCCATCGGGGAGATGAATTCCTTTAGGGCCGGAAGTTCTTCAGCGCTGTCCACCACATTGCTGCATGCCATCCTGTATCCGGCTTTTGCTGGGTTCTTCTCCAGTTTGTGCTCTTCTGTGCTTATCACAAGGGAAGAGTCGTTTCCGCCGAAGCCGAAGGAATTGCATACCACGTTGGAAAGCTTCACGTCAGTTTTGCCGGTGCATGGGATGATTCCCTCCGGGATGGGTTTTTTCCAGCCCAGGTTTGCCGGAATGAAGCCGCCCTGCATTGCAAGGAGGCAGATTACGGCTTCTATGGACCCGGATGCCGATGTGGTGTGGCCTGTGAAGGCCTTGGTGCTGGAAACCTCGGGCATGGTATCCGTGAAAACGCGTTTCAGTGCCTGGCTCTCCGATACGTCGTTGTTCGGGGTGCCGGTGCCGTGCGCGTTTACATACTGGATGTCCGCAGGCTTCAGCCCTGCCATCTGAAGGGCGTCGCCCATTGCAAGGAAGGCACCCTCTCCGTTGTCCGACGATGCGGTCTGGTGGAAGGCGTCACAGCGGTTGCCATAGCCTGCAACATAGCCAAGGGCGTTCTCTGCATCTTTCTGCAGCACCACGAACGCCGCTCCCTCTCCAAGGTTGAGGCCAGCCCTGGTGTCGTCAAACGGGCGGCATCTTTCCCTGTCCAGGATCATAAGGGTGTTGAATCCGTTCAGGTGGAACTTGCTAAGGGCCTCGCTTCCGCCGGCAATCACCACGTCTGCCTCATCGTTCAGCAGCATTTCGGAACCTATTATGATAGAGTTCAATGCCGATGAACAGGCTGTGGAGATGGTGCACACCTGCGCATTCTGAAGACCGCAAAGCTGCGCCATCTGAATGGTGCTTCGTCCGCACTCGTTGCTGTGTGGAAGATAGGTGAGCGAAGGCTCGCTCTTCATCCTCTCGAAATATTGCTCCGTAACATCCATCACACCCACGGTAGTGCCGGAGATAAGGGCCACGCGCTTGCTGCCCAGATCCCTGATGCCGGCCTGCTCCAGTGCCTGCCTGATGGCGATGGCGCCCATAAGCGAGGTCCTGCCCACCGTGTCATCGGCCTTCACGCCCAGCATTTGTTGCATCTGGCTGTTTGAAAGCTGGACTTCTCCCACGGGAAGATAGCTGTGCTTTGTGTGGAGGTACTTCATTGCGCGCACGCCGGACTCCTTCCCAAGGAGAGAGTCCTTCACCTGCTGCGCATTGTTACCTATGGCACAGATTATTCCCATTCCGGTTATGGATATTGCGTTGCCCATGATTTATTTCGTGCGGTTTTTCTCTACGTATGCTGCAATGGTGCTGATGCTCTGGAAAATGCTCTTTCCCTCTGCAGGGCTGGCAAGCTTGATGCCATAGTATTTGTCCAGGATAACGATAAGCTCCAGGGCGTCAATCGAGTCCAGACCCAGACCCTCGCCGAAAAGGGGAGCGTCGTTGTCGATATCATCGGGTGTGATCTCTTCCAGGTTCAGAGCGTCGATAATCTGCTCTTTAAGTTTTACGATAAGTTCTTCCATTGTTTATTTTTTCTTTATTAGTTTTATATCTGTCTCGAAATCGTTTTCGCTGTTGTAGTTGGCCCAGCCGCAAATCATGCTTCCGCTTCCGCTGCACTCCAGGGCCAGTCTTGTGATGCATTCCATCAGTTGCGGATTCTTCTCCTCCAGGATTATAAGCGAGGTTTCGCC
>JAKSKO010000078.1 GCA_024401715.1 Bacteroidales bacterium | reverse complement strand
GGCGGAAGGGCGACGCTGTTTGAGTTGCAATGCCCCGCCCGAATAAGAAAGTCTATGTACCAAAAACGTCAAAAAAAACAAAAAGCACAAAAATTCACAAAACCTTTTTCATTTCCATGATTCAGTGAATGTAATACAGAAATAGTAATTATACTTGCGGTCGAAATAATTTGTATGATTCATAGGAATTTTCCTATCTTTACATTGTTATGTATGAAGTATAACGAACTTGAAAGAAAATTGAAAAGAAATGGTTGCTATAATACCGGAAAACAAATGGCCGGTCATCCGATATGGTATAGCCCGATAACGGGCAAGTATTTTCAATTAAGTAATCACGGAAAAGAAGAGGTTGCAAGAGGGACATTAAGAAGTATCTTAATTGCATCTGGATTAGATTGTTAAAATTGTTTTTATGAAAAAGATCAAGGTATTTATTGAACGTTCTACTTACGGTTTCTCTGCATATATGGAAGACAATGATCTTAATTACAGCTGTATTGGAGAAGGAAAAAGCGTCCATGAAACAATTGATGACTTTAATAAGTCTTATGCAGAAATGCGTGCTTTTTTCAATGAGAACAAACTCTCATTCCAGGAGGTTGATTTAGAGTTCTATTATGATACGGCCAGTTTCCTGGATGAATATGCAAAAGTATTCAGTCTTGCCGGACTGGAAAGGATTACCGGCATAAATCAAACTCAGCTAGGTCATTATCTCCATAACCGAAGCAAACCGTCCAGAAAAACAATCGAAAAGATGGAAATGGGTATTCGCAAGTTTGCAGATAGTTTGGTATCCATAAAGTTCGCCTGAATCCTGCCCTTAATAACTAAATGCACCGGTCTGACGGAAGAACAGATAAAAGGACTCTAGCGGACAATTACTTTTTGCGGCCGATGAGGACCCTTGTTGCGGCGGTGGAGGCATCAACATTCTCTATTGCAGCGCACAAGCCCATTTCGCTTGCCTTGAGGATCACGGTCTGCACTACCCTGCCCGCGTTTATGAGGGCTGCGGCATCCGAGGCGGATGACGGCGCAACTATAACTGCTCCATCGGCCGTTGACACATCAACATTCGGAACATCGGCACGTTTCACAGTTACCATTATGGCGGCAAATTGCAGACTGTGAACCTTGTACTTCGGGTCCATAACGGCCTTTTCCGCCGATCTTACCACAAGGGAATCCAGGTTCCTTATCTGGGACTGTGACTGGGAAGCCGCTCCGCTGCGGAGCTCTTCCATGCGCTTTTCTATGTAATTGTCTGCCATGGTCGCAAATATAGGAATTGTTGTGTATATTTGTATGTTAATGAAGTAAAGGATATGGCAAAAAACGTATACTTGGAATCAAAACCGCGCTACGAGATCCTGGACGGACTTAGGGGCGTAGCGGCATTTCTGGTGGTGATTTTCCACCTTTTCGAAACCTACACCCCGCACGGAGGCCAGCAGCATCTTAACCACGGATACCTGGCAGTGGATTTCTTCTTTATCCTTTCCGGCTTCGTTGTGGGATACGCCTATGACGACAGGTGGAACAGCATGAGCACCTGGAGCTTTTTCAAGCGCCGCCTCACCCGTCTGCACCCCATGGTGATTCTGGGAACCGTTATCGGTGCCAGTCTTTTCTTCTTCAGCTATGACGCCTTCCCCGGCACTGTGGAAATCCCAATGTGGAAATTCATGGTATGCCTTGTGATGGGCCTTTTCATAATACCTTGCAGCAAAAACCTGGACATACGCGGCTGGAACGAGGTGAATTCCTTCAACGGCCCTGTATGGACCCTCACCCTTGAATATGTTGCCAACATCCTTTACGCCCTTGTTCTTCGCAGGCTTCCGAAGATTGCCCTTGCAGCGCTTTGCCTTGCGGCTGCATTCTTCACCCTGGACCTCACAATGGGCTGGGACGTGTTCGGGCTTTTCCCATTCAAGGAGTTCACGGCGGCCGACGGTTCGCTTGTAAGCTATGGCGGCCCGCAGTACCATGTGAAAGGAGGCTGGGCATTGAACCCCCAGCAGATGTATATTGCCTTCAGCCGTCTTGGCTATCCTTTCCTCTGCGGCCTTCTCATCTCCCGCATACTGCCTTCACGCATGAGCGCGCAGAACCCAAGCGGCAGCCCCTTCCATGTAAAAGGAGGTTTCTGGCTGTCTGCCCTGCTACTTTCAATCATTCTGTGCATGCCATGCATAGGCGGAACAGACGGCATCCCCAACGGTCTTTTCCAGGCCGCATCCATCCTGGTCTTCTTCCCACTGATAGTTCTGCTGGGCGCAGGAAGCCGCACAACCGATGCCTTCAGCACAAAACTATGCAAATTCCTGGGTGACATCTCGTATCCCATATACATCACCCATTACCCTTTGATATACGTTCACATGTCGTTTGCCGCAAAGCATGCCGATGCACCGCTGTGGATGCATATCGCAGCATCGGCCGGTGTGGTTGTGATGGCACTTATAATTGCATACGGCAGCCTCAAGGCCTTTGACGAGCCTGTGCGCAAATGGCTGACGGAGAATTGGCTGAAGAAATAGAGTTTGCATGGCCAGACAGGAATACATAGATCTTGCCACCCTGCAGGATGTTATCAAAGAACAGGTGGGCCATATTGAGGCCTGGGTGAAGGTGGAGCTGGACTCTTGCAAGTGCAGCGGCGGCCACTGGTATCTGGGCCTGATACAGAAGTCCGCTGACGGTGAGGAACTGGCCAAGGCCCGCGGCATAATATGGCGCTGGAAGGCAGACCTTGTGAACTATTTCCGTCAGGCCAGTGGCAAGGAACTTTGTGCAGGCATAAGCATACTGGTGAGGGTAACGGTGAATTATGACGCCAGATATGGCATGTCCCTCATTATCAACGACCTGGACGCGGAATACACCACCGGCCAGAGGGAAAAGGAAAAGCAGGCAACGCTGAAAAAGCTTGGATCCGAAGGCCTTATGGAGGCGCAGCAGGAACTGGCTCTCCCCTATCTTCCCGGACGTATTGCAGTAATATCATCGGCCGATGCTGCAGGATACGGAGATTTCACACGGCAGCTGGAGCAGAACCAGTACGGTTTCCTCTTCGACACCACTCTGTTCCACAGCGTGATGCAGGGCGACAGCTGCCCGCAGTCCATTGCCGATTCAATAGAGCTTGCCTGTGAGGAGCCCGGCGCATACGACCTTATTCTGATACTGCGCGGCGGCGGTGCGGAAAGCGATCTTTTCTGCTATGACGACTATAATCTCTGCCGCGCCATTGCAAGCTGCCCAATACCGGTTCTGACGGCCATAGGCCACGAAAGGGACTACCACATTGCCGATATGGTGGCAAGGGAATATTTCAAGACACCAACCTCCCTGGCCGCATTTCTGGTGGATTGGGTGGCCGATGTGGAGGCTGAATGGACAGCCAGCGTGCGGGCCATCAAGTTTGCGCTGGGAAGCCGCATTTCCGTTCTGGAGAACGAAACCAAACGCTGCGTAAGCAATATAAGCTTCGCGCTGAACAGCTGCCTCACGGCACTGGACCACAGGCTGGAGATGCTGGAAAACAGGATTAAGGCGGCCGACCCGCGCAGCATCCTCTCGCAGGGTTACGTCCTTGCCAGCGACAGCAAAGGCAACATCCTGAAAAGCGCCAAAGCTGCCGCAAAGGGAGATGATTTCAAATTGCGATTCAAGGACGGCCTTTGGGACTGCCGCATAGAGGACACTAAAATCAATAAAGAATAAGATGGACAATAAAGAATACCGCAAAAAAATAGCAAGGCTGAAAGAGATTGAAGAAATTGTGAAGAATCCCGATTCCAGCCTTGACAAAATTGACGAGCTCCTTGCCGAAACAAAGAAGCTCGCCGCAGATTGTTACTCCTATACACGCGAATTGCGTGACAAGGTGGAAGTATTGGATTCTACTTGTTAACGCTGGCGTTGATGAAAGGAATGCTGCCACCTGTGTATTCAGGAAGTTTGCCATCCCATTTTTCAATTGCGTCCTGGCGCACCAGAAGCTCGTTCAGGGAGGCGGCAACCACGCGGTTGTAATATGCCTCACCGTCACCCTGGATGCGAAGTGCCTTCGCCTCACCCTCGGCCTTTGCAATGGCAATCTTTGCCTCGGCCTCGGCCTCTTTCACCTTGTTTTCAGCCTTGAGGGCGTTCTGCACAGCCTGGTTCTTTGCGTCAATAGCGTCACGCAGGCTCTGCGGAGGCATAATCTGGGTGGTGAACTCGCTAACCACGAAGCCCTCCTCCAGACGTCGGCCCATGCGGAGGCAGTTGGTGCCGAACTGCTCGAGGCATGGTCGAGTCACCTCGCCGAAGCCCACGAAGATCAGCCCGAGACCCTCCATGACAACAAC
>JAKSKO010000077.1 GCA_024401715.1 Bacteroidales bacterium | reverse complement strand
TTCCACAGCCTGCACCACTAACGGCTGCCACCCTTCACACCCATCTTTCCTGACGGCTGCCGCGGGTTCTCCCTATGCAATCCAGGACTATTATGATGTGAATCCATATCTGGCCTTGGATGCACCGCGCCGCATGGTGGAGTTTGAACAGCTTGTAAAGCGCACGCATGACAAGGGTCTGAAGGTTATCATAGACTTCATTCCCAACCATGTAAGCAGGGATAATGTGAATTTCGGCCAGCACGACGACAAGTCTGTGCACTGGAAGGCGGAAAATGATTTCTACTACTATCCCAACGAGGATCTGAAGCTTCCCACAACTTTCTATCCCACTGCGGAATACCAGCAGCCATACCACGAATATCCCGCACGTGCAACAGGCAATAACTGTTTCACAGCCAGTCCAAGCATACACGACTGGTACGAGACCGTGAAACTGAACTATTGTGACTTCCATACCGGAACCTGGGACAAAATGCTTGACATCCTTCGTTTCTGGGCTTCAAAGGGCGTGGACGGCTTCCGCTGCGATATGGTGGAACTTGTCCCTACAGAGTTCTTTGAATGGCTTATAGCCAAAATGAAAGAGGAATTTCCCGGCATAATATTCATTGCCGAAGTATATAAAAAGGAGCTTTACCGTTACTATATACGCAACGTTGGCTTCGACTATCTGTACGACAAATCCTGTCTGTACGACTCTCTGCGAGACATCATGACCTTCAACAGCCACAATGACGGTGTTCCGGAGCTGTGGCAGAGCGCAAGACGTCTCACCATTGGCTGGCAGAGGAAGGATCATCTTCTGAACCGTCTTCTGAACTTCCTGGAGAACCATGACGAGCAGCGTATCGCATCGGATTACTTCCTTTCAGACCCGCGCAAGGCCATTGCCGGATTCGCGCTGGCCAGCCTCTTCCACACCTCCGCTCTGATGGTTTATTCATTGCAGGAGCTGGGAGAGAAGGGCATGTATGAAGAGGGATTCAGCAGCCGTGACGGTCGAAGCACCATCTTCGACTGGTGGAAGGCAGATTCCATGGAGCGTCTCTGGGGGCATATCCATGGCGCCGATACGCTTTTGGATGAGGAAAAATCCTTGCTGGAGACCTACAGGGAGATTATCTGTCTTGCCGGAACCAGGGTTTTCAGGGAAGGCAAGAACTATGATCTATGTTTTTGCAATGAACATTCGCAAGGTTTCAATGCCGACAAGCATTTTGCCTTTCTCCGTTACGACGAACATAAATGTTACCTGATTATGTGTAACTTTTCTTCGCAGGACGCGGATGTGAATCTGTACATTCCAACCAATAACAAAAATGTTAATGTTAAAGTTGCGGCATATTCATACATTGCAACCGAAATTTAATTTTACACGATGCTAACAGCGGCCGATATAAAGAGAATCAAGTCTCTCAAGGACAAGAAGTTCAGGGATGAACTGGGACTTTTTGTGGTTGAAGGGGAGAAAATGGTGCGTGAAGCTAATGCCAGTGCCTTCGAAGTTGTGGAGAAGTACAGCGTGGAGGAAATAGGGCAGAAGAGCATGGAACGTATTTCGCTGCTTTCTTCTCCGTCATCGGCCCTGTGCGTTGTGCGCAAGCCCAAGCATCTGGAAGGCCTGCCGCAGCTGAAAAGCGACGGCCTATACATTGCCCTGGATTCCATCAGGGACCCGGGCAATATGGGCACCATCCTGCGCATTGCAGACTGGTTTGGAATAGACGGGGTTATAGCATCTCCGGATTCCGTGGATGTTTTCAACCCAAAGGTGGTCCAGAGCACCATGGGAGCCATTTTCCGCGTGGATTTCCACTACCATGACATTGCTTTGCTGTGCAAGAGTGCCGATGCCGATATCTACGGAACCTTCCTGAAAGGGGAGAATATCTATACCATGGATCTGAAGGGCAAAGGCAAGGCCAGAATTATTGTCATTGGCAATGAATCCAACGGAATAAGCGATGCCGTTGCGCAGTATTGCAAGAAGCGTATCACAATCCCTTCCTTTGCAAAGGGGGATGGCAGCGAAAGCCTTAATGCCGCAGTTGCCACGGCAATAACAACATCGGAATTCAAACGCAGGGAAGTAGAATGACATCTCGATTATGTTGGACATATCTTGGGCTGGGCCTTATGGCTGCCGCATGGCTTTCCTCCTGCAGCACGGTGAAAGTGCTTGGGGAGGATGAAAGACGCCTTGTGTCCAACAAGATAGAGGTTACTAACGACAAGAAATTCAAAACTGAAGGACTTCAACCATACATCAAACAGAAAAGCAAAGGCTGGAATCCCTTCCTTTATGTATATAACTGGCAGAATGGTGAAGGCAAGGGCTGGGACAGATTCGTGAAAAAACTTGGCACAGCTCCTGTTATCTTTGATGAAAACCAGGTTGCAGCTTCGGCATCCAGCATACGTGAACATCTGGAATATATCGGTTACTATAATTCTGATGTTCAAACGGTTATAGATAACAGCAAGGCTAAGAAGGCCAAGGTTAGATATATTGTAACCTTAGGCAAGCGCTACAAGATAAACGATATCAGTTTCGAACTTGAAAGCGAGAATATTGATTTCCGCAAAGATTTCTTTGCAGATACGCTGAAAACTCTTCTTAGGCGTGGAGACTATCTAAGCCAGCTTGTCCTGGAAAATGAATCTGTACGCTCTGAATCTGCCCTGCAGAACAAAGGGTTCTATGATTTCAACAAGAACTTCTATTTCTTTGAGGCTGATACGGTTAGCGTGCCATCGGAAGCATCTCTGAAGGTTATTGTGAAGCGTCACACCCGAAATGAACGTGAGGACGTCTCGCACGAGATGTTCCGTTACAATTTCGGCCGGGTTAGCATCACAAGCCCTAACGATGTAAAGTTCAGGCCGAAGGCGCTTAAAAGACTGAACGTGATAAAGAGCGGGGAAGTTTTCAGCAAGGCGAAAGTTAATCTTGATTACAGCCGATATTCGTCCATCAACTATATAAATTCCGTAAACATAGAGCTTACTCCGCGCGACGGCCAGAGGCTTGTGGACTGCGATATCAAGATCAACAAAGGCAAGACCCAGGGCTTCAAATTCGGCCTGGAGGCATCCATAAGCACATCGGGACTTTGGGGTATATCTCCGGAGCTGAGTTATTATCACAGAAATATTTTCCACGGAGGAGAAATATTGAATGTATCTGTGAACACCAACCACCAGTTCATGAACGGAAAGAAGAATGTGATGTCCAACGAGGTAACCGCATCGGCGTCGCTTTCATTCCCGAAGGTATTCCCAATACCAAATTCACTGCTTAAGGGCCCGGAAATTCCGCGTACTGAGGTGAAAATTGCGTATAACTACCAGAACAGGCCGGAGTTCATACGCAACATGCTTGCGGTAACCTACGGCTACACCGGCAATGTTGATAAGAAATTCACTTATCAGGCCTATCCTCTGTCCATCAACACCGTTTACCTTCCGTACATCAATCCTGATTTCCTGGAGACAATTGCCAAAAAGAACCCATACGTGATGAATTCTTTCAACAATCACTTTGACATGGGTATCAGCGGCATTTTCCAGTATGCCACCGGCACTGTGATTAATCCGAAGGAAAGCATGTGGTATACACGCCTTTCCACCGATATTTCCGGAAATTTCCTAAGCATGTTCAACAGCTATCTGCCTGTTAATGCGTCCGGAGCCAGAACTATCCTGAATATACCTTATTCGCAGTATGTGAGAATGGAATTCACGATTGGGGGAGTGCAATTCTTAGGAAATGACAACAAGCACGCCATTGCGGGACGTATTCTTGTTGGTCTGGGATACGGTTACGGGAATTCAAGGACACTGCCTTTCGAGAAGCGTTTCTACAGCGGTGGTGCAAATTCGCTGCGCGGATGGTCGGCAAAGACTCTTGGGCCTGGAACATCACCTCTAAGCCAGGATTGGGCAATCCCCAACCAGACTGGCGATATGAAGCTGGAGGCCAATCTGGAATACAGGTTCAAGATATTCTGGAAGCTTTATGGTGCTGCGTTCGTTGACGCCGGCAACGTGTGGGAGGTTGGCGAACCGGCAAAGGACGAGGATCCGGGCTGGTATTTCTCTTTTGCAAATCTCAAGAACAGCATTGCTGCTTCATGGGGCATAGGCCTAAGGGTGGATCTAAACTTCCTTGTGTTGCGTGTGGATTACGGCATGCGTTTCCACGACCCCGCCCGTGCCGAAGGGGACAAGTGGCTGGGCCCTGCAGCTTGGTTCCGCAAATCGAATAACGCCTTCCATTTCGGCATCGGGTATCCGTTCTAGCGAACGGATAGCTTATACCCCGCTGCTTTCGCAGCTGCCCAGTTGGCTATGCCGCCATCTATTTCATAGATGTCGGGTGGCTCCGTGGCTCAATTACCATTTCGCACACTCCGCCACGGCGGCTGGTGTCGCCATTGTCGCTTCACTCCTCTAACGGATGTCTGACTAGCCCGCCGGGGTGGCCTTTGTTTTGCCACAAAACGGTCGCTAATGATATTCCGTCCTCAAAAACCGCCTTCTGCGAGGACAGAATAGACATTTTCGGCCGAAATTACCTGACTCCCTATGCCCCAGGGCATGCCACCATCATCATCCTATCCCCAGCCTCATTTTTATGGAATGGCTGGGGATTCGCATGTTGGTTTCACGCGTTGTATTCATAGGTGGTGTCTCCAGCCTCGCCCCAAAAATGAGGCTGGGGATTTCG
>JAKSKO010000076.1 GCA_024401715.1 Bacteroidales bacterium | reverse complement strand
CCAAGACCCACAGCTTAGAAGGCTGTTGCTCTATCCAGCTGAGCTACCAGACCAGCTTTACCCGCAATGGGACTGCAAAGTTAGCAGATAAAGCGGAATTATCAAAATTTTTAATTCTTGGATTTCCTTCCCAGATATTCCAGGCCAAGCACCAGGGCGATGCCAAGGAGTATCCATATGACACCGGCCATGACATGCAGATCTGCGGGTGCCCCGGTAAGTGGGTCGATTGCTCCGTATCCGTTCCATGATGCCCATGGCCAAAGTACAGGGAGGGATCCCAGGATGAAACCGATGAGGGTTATGAGGGTCTGATTGGCATATTTTGCCATAAGCCAGTGCAGGAATCTTGCAAAGGCAAGAAGGCCGATGACGCATCCAAGTCCGAAAGCGCAAAGCTTGATGATGGCATCCGTGTCAAACTTGAGCACGTCGGAAATCACAATCATGATATATTCATACTTGCCCAGAAGCACCAGGATAAAGCTGCCGCTGATGCCGGGAAGTATCATTGCGGTGATGGAAAGCATGCCGCACAGCATTATGAACCAAAGGGTATCCGGGGTCTGGACAGACTGGGAACCGGCATTGATCCACATGTTGGCCCATACAACTGCAAGGCCCAGCAGAATGCCAAGGACTATCCATATGGCATCCGACGCCTTCCAGCCCTTGATTCCGGCAAGCAGCACGATGGAAGACGCTATGATAAGACCGAGGAAGAAGGCCCAGGTCTGGATAGGGAAGGCGCCAAGCAGATAAACCATGAGCTTTGCGAACGAGAACATCGCAACCAGCACGCCACCCATCAGCGCGCAAAGGAAACCGCCGTCCACGTGCTGCCACAATTCCTTGAAGTTGCCGGAAAGCAGCAGCTTCACTGCCTTTGAATCTATATTGTTCAGGGAATTCACCAATCTTCCATAAATGCCTGTGATAAAGGCTATTGTGCCTCCGGAAACGCCGGGCACGGAATTGGCTGCTCCCATTCCCATACCTTTAAGGACGGTGAATATGCATTCTTTAACTGTCATAATCTTGTTTAGGTTTTTCTGTTTAGTTCGCCTGATATACACCGCCGTTCGCCTCAATGAGGTTCTTGATTTCGTTCTTCGCCTCTCTCCAGCGCGGAATATCAATCTTGGTGCCGATAACCTCAACTACCTTTGCAGAGATGATGGAACCCACCTCGCTGCACACCTTCAGCGGCATACCCAGAGAATGGGCATAAAGGAAACCTGCCGCATATGTATCTCCGGCGCCTGTGGCGTCTATTGCTGTGCCGGGCCATGCCGGTATGAAATGTTTTTCGTCGGCGGACTTCACCATGGAGCCGTTCTTGCCAAGCTTCACAACGGCAATCTTGCAGTGGCGCGATATCTCGTCCAGAGCCGCCTCCGGCTCCATGCCAGTGAATGCCTTGCTTTCGCTTTCATTGCAGAAGACTATGTCTATGTACCTGTCCACCATCTCGTGCAGGAAGATGCTGTTGCTCTCCACCACGTTGTATGAAGCCATGTCGATTGAAATGATGCAGCCTGCCTGATGTGCAAGCTCTATGGCACGGCGGCAGGTATCGTGGTTCTGCACCAGGTATCCCTCTATGTGGAAATAGTCATAGCCCTGGAACATCTCCGGGGTGAGGTCTTCAGGCACCAGTTCCAGCGCAGCGCCAAGATGTGCCGCAAAAGTGCGCTCTGCGTTTGCTCCGGTGATGAAAACCATTGCACGGCCCGATGAATTCTTGCCTTTGAAAAGGGTGGATCTGATGCCATACTGCCTCTGGTCGCTCTGGAAAAGCTGGCCCAGTTCGTCATCTCCTATCTTGCCGATGAAGCCGCTTGGCATGCCGAAGATTGATGTGCAGGTGATGGTGTTGGCTGCGCTGCCTCCGGCCACATACTGCACGCCTATTTCACGCAGACGCTGCCATATGCGGTCTCCGGTTGTCATGTCCACATGCTGCATACTTCCAAGCGGAAGATGGAATTCTTTCAAAAGACTGTCGTCGTTAAGCTGCGCCAGAATATCGGTGAGCGCGTTTCCTATTCCGAGAATACTTTTCATTGCTATGATTTTGGAATGCAAAGTTAGCATAATTTTATTAACTTTGTAGGTTATTATATAGGATATGGATATAAAGAAGACACTCAAATACCTCCTGTCCCTGGCCCTTGCCGGGGTTCTGATCTATTTCTCCTTCAAGGAAATAGACTGGAAGGAATTCATCCGGGATGCATCGGACTGCAATTGGGGATATATCGGCCTGGCATCATTCGCCGCATTCATGGCCATAATCTTCCGCAGTGAAAGATGGCGCCTGCTTGTGAAACGCTTCGACACCACGATAGACCCCCTCACAACCTTCAACGGAGTGAACATCGGCTATCTGGCGAATTTCGCCTTTCCGCGCATCGGCGAGTTCATACGCTGCGGTGTGGTAAGCAAAAGAAGCGCGCTGCGCCATCCGCAGGACAAGGAAAACAGCGTCACCTACGACAAAGTGCTGGGCACTGTGGTTCTCACACGCACATGGGACATCCTGGTGGTATTCATCCTCATAGTCCTGCTTATGATTCTCAGGGGAGACCGTTTCGGCGTCTTCTTCAAGGAGCATCTGTTCGCGAACATGGGCATGAACTGGATATGGATACTTGCTGCCCTGGCCGTTGTAATCGCCCTAATATGGTGGATGGTGAAACGCAGCAGCGGAGGCAACGGAATCATGGCAAAGGCTGCCGGTTTTTTCAAGGGAATAGGTGACGGCGTAAGAAGTGTGATGCAGACCGATAAGAAAGCTCTGTTCCTTGTATACACCGTGTTGCTGTGGACCATGTACTGGCTGATGTGCATGGCAATAATCTGGGCCATGCCGCAGCTTCAGGGCATGAACGGGGCCGATGCCCTCTTCCTGTGCCTTGCAGGCAGCGTCGCATGGATGATACCGGTACCGGGAGGTCTGGGCGCCTATCACGGGGTTGTGGCCCTTGCGGTAACAAGCGTCTACGCCCTAAGCTGGAACGACGGTATGCTTTTCGCCACATTCAACCACGGTGCCGACGTTATCGTGATGATAATCTTCGGCCTTGCATCATACATTTGTGAACTAGTTAGAAAATAAGAAAAAAAAGATATGAGAGATTTGTATATAACCAACACCCTTTCAAGGCAGAAAGAACTGTTCAAGCCAATCAATCCGGGCCTGGTGGGCCTTTACGTTTGCGGCCCCACAGTTTACGGCGATGCTCATCTGGGACATGCGCGCCCTGCAATCACCTATGATGTGTTCGTGAAACTGCTGCGTGCCATCGGCTATAAGGTGCGTTACGTGCGCAACATAACCGACGTGGGCCACCTGGAGCACGATGCCGACGAGGGAGAGGATAAGATAGCAAAGAAGGCAAGGCTGGAGCAGCTGGAGCCTATGGAGGTTGTGCAGGAATATACAGAGCGCTACCACGCCGCAATGCGAGAGCTTAATGTGGCCCCGCCTTCAATAGAGCCGCGCGCATCGGGCCATATCATAGAGCAGATGGCTGTCGTGCGCAAGATTCTGGATGCGGGCTATGCATACGAGAGCAACGGCAGCATCTATTTCGACGTTGAGAAATACAACAAGGACCACAAATACGGCATCCTTTCCGGCCGCAATCTGGAAGACACCCTGGAGGGCACACGCAACCTGGACGGCCAAAGCGACAAACGCGCCCCGTTCGATTTCGCACTTTGGAAAAAGGCTTCTCCGGAGCATATCATGCACTGGCCTTCAGAGTGGAGCGAGGGCTTCCCGGGCTGGCACCTGGAGTGCAGCGCCATGAGCGAGAAATATCTGGGCAAGGAATTTGACATCCACGGCGGCGGCATGGACCTGATGTTCCCTCACCACGAGTGCGAGATTGCCCAGAACACGGCTTCACGCGGCACAAGCGGTGTGCACTACTGGATGCACAACAACATGATTACCATCAACGGCAAGAAGATGGGCAAGAGCCTTGGCAACTACATTACGCTCTTCGATCTTTTCAGCGGCAACAACAACGTGCTAAGCCAGGCATACAGCCCTATGACCATACGCTTCTTCATCCTTCAGGCCCATTACCGCAGCACCCTGGACTTCAGCAACGAGGCCCTTCAGGCTGCTGAAAAAGGCCTTGCAAAGATGCTTCAGGCAGCAAAAGACCTGAAGAGTCTGCAGGCGAAAGGCCAGAAAAATGAAGAGGTGGCCCAGATTTACGAGAAATGCTACGAGGCTCTTTGCGACGACCTCAACACCCCTATTGCCCTAAGCCACATCTTTGATGCCGTGCGCATCATAAACAGCGTGAAGGGCGGTCAGATGCAGATTTGTGCCGATGACCTGGCCATTCTGAACAAGATATTCGATGAGATTCTGTTCGGAATCCTGGGCATAAAGGACGAGGCTGCATCGGAGGGCAAGAGTGCCGCCGTTATTGACGGCCTCATGAAAATGGTGCTTGCAGAGCGTGCGGAGGCCAAAGCCAGCAAGAACTGGGCAAAGTCCGATGAGATAAGGGACAAGCTGTCCGCCCTTGGCATCACCGTAAAAGACGGCAAGGACGGTGCCGAATGGAGCATTTAATCCCGGAAGGCAGCAGCATGAAATTCATATCTTGGAACGTTAACGGCCTGCGCGCCATCGCCGGCAAGGGAGATCTGCAGCGCTTCTTCGAGGAAGCCGATGCAGACTTCTTCTGCCTGCAGGAAACCAAGTTGCAGGAGGGCCAGCTGGACCTGCAGTTCCTTGGCTACCAGAGCTATTGGAACTATGCGCAGAAAAAAGGATACAGCGGAACTGCAATCTACACAAAGCACACTCCGCTTTCGGTCTCATATGGAATAGGCATTGCAGAGCACGACACGGAAGGACGTGTGGTGACACTGGAAATGCCGGATTTCTATCTGGTGTGCTGCTACACCCCGAATTCGCAGGACGGCTTGAAGAGGCTGGAATACCGCATGGAATGGGAAGACGCTTTCCGCAGCTATCTGTGCAACCTGCGTGAGGGCCGCGCCGTTTCTGCCGATGGCAAAGCGCTGCCGGCAAAGGGTGTTATCCTGTGCGGAGACCTGAACGTCGCCCACAACGAGATAGACCTGAAAAACCCCGCCACCAACCACATGAATGCCGGATTCTCGGACCAGGAACGCGGCAAATTCTCCGAACTGCTGGACGCCGGCTTCATAGACAGCTTCCGCATGCTGTATCCGGATTTGAAGGACGCATACAGCTGGTGGAGCTACCGCATGGCGGCGCGTGAAAGGAATGTGGGCTGGCGTATAGACTATTTCGTTGTAAGCCAGAATCTTAAAGAGCGCATCAAAGGCGCCTCCATCCACAGCGAAATCTTCGGCAGTGACCACTGCCCAGTGGAGTTGCTGCTGGACTAGAAAAGTTTTTTCTTGGAGGTAGTGGCAACGAACTCTTTCAGGTAGAAAGGCTCG
>JAKSKO010000075.1 GCA_024401715.1 Bacteroidales bacterium | reverse complement strand
AACCCTGGACCCCAACATTAAGAGTGTCGTGCTCTACCAACTGAGCTAAGGAAGCTTTCCGTATTTAAGAAATGGCCTCTCGGCCAATCTTGTGATCCGCTTGGGGCTCGAACCCAAGACCCCAGCATTAAAAGTGCTGTGCTCTACCAACTGAGCTAGCGAATCAGTCCAACCTTTTTCAAGGGACTGCAAAGGTAAGGCTTTTTTATTTAAATCCAAAAAAAATCGGATTTTTTTGCCGGAATAATTTCAATTTTCAATTATTCCTTCGCTTGCAATTGTTTTTCAAAGATCTGGTACAATTCGGGAAATCTTTCTGCCAGCTGCACGGGGCGGTTTGTCTTTCCGTCAATGAAACAGTGGGTGGATTGGGCCTGGGCAACGGTCTTTCCTTCGCAGGTCATTATGTAGGATAGTTTCAGCTTCAACGCGGTCATTTCCTCCACCTTCACCGCTATCTCTATCTCCTGCGGGAAAGTTGTAGGACGTTTGTAATCGCAGCTTACTGCAACCACCGGGCTTGCCACGCCTTCCGCCACCATCCTTTCATATCCATACCCGTTGCGCTCCATGAAGTCTACGCGGGCCTCTTCCATGAATCGTATGTAGTTGGAGTGGTGCACTATACCCATGTTATCTGTTTCGTACACCTGAACTTTGTGCCTGTATGCTTCCATAGTTTCGCTTTATATGTTTCAGAAGTTGATTCTCCGGAATAGCGCCAGGGTAAGCTTTCCCCATACAAGGCCCATAATCAAGCCTATGAGAGCACCAACTGATATATCTATAAGGTAATGTTTGCCAACGGCAATGCGGCTGACAGCCACAAGCACCGCCCACAGGATAATGAATATGCCGTATAGGGCAACCCATCTGCGTACGCCCGCAGGGATGCGTTTCTTGCGCAGGGAGAACGAGGTGTCTTTCTTGCCAAGACCAAGAATCTCGGCCCGGAAGCATATCAGGGAGCTTATTGCAAAACCAAATGTGTTGCAGGCGTGTCCGCTTGGAAAACTCCAGTTGTTGCCGTTTTCCAGAACCCTAAGCCCTGCGGCAAGCATTTCTTCATCGTTGCAGGGTCTAACGCGCTCCACAAGCATCTTTATGAGGTTGCAGATTCTTTCATCGCAATAGAAGCAAAGGGCTATGAAGGCTATTGCAATAAGGCCGCGTTTCCACCCCAGACGCCACATGAGCAGGGCGGCAACGGCAACATAAAGGGGTATCCACACCTTTACTGCGGACATGAACATCCAGAATGAATCTCCAGGAAAAGTGAGATGCGTATTGATGAAAAGGGTGACGGCCCTGTCCCACTGGTCCACGGCGCCAATTATCTGTTCAATTCTTTCCATAACATGTCTTTTAGTTCAGTAATGCCTTTGCCTGTTACGGCCGATATGAAGACATGCGGGATGTCTTTCGGCAGGGTAGGCTCTATCTCCGCCTGAATCTCATCATCTATCATGTCGCATTTGGTGACGGCCAGCATGCGTCCTTTCACAAGCAGTTCCGGGTTGAACTGGCGCAGCTCGTTAAGCAGCACCTCGTAATCGGCAGCAATGTCGTTGCTGTCTGCGGGGACCATGAACAGGAGTATGGAGTTGCGCTCTATGTGGCGCAGAAACCTGAGGCCTATGCCTCGGCCCTCGTGTGCGCCCTCTATGATGCCCGGGATATCGGCCATTGCGAAGGATTTTTCATCGCGGTACGGCACAATGCCCAGCTGTGGCTCCAGCGTTGTGAAAGGGTAGTCGGCAATTTTAGGTCTTGCGGCGCTTACGGCCGATAGCAGTGTGGATTTGCCTGCATTCGGGAAGCCAACGAGGCCCACATCGGCAAGGAGTTTCAGCTCCAGGATGTACCATCCCTCCACTCCGGGTTCACCGGGCTGCGCATAACGCGGGGTCTGGTTTGTAGGGGACTTGAAATTGTCGTTGCCCAAACCGCCGCGGCCGCCCTGGCAAAGGGTCTTGTATTCGCCTGGCTCTGTCATCTCAAAGAGGGTTTCGCCTGTCTCCGCATCGCGGGCCACTGTGCCCACCGGCACCTCCAGGATGATGTTGGGGGCGTTTTTGCCGTGCATCAGGGCACCGCTTCCCGCCTCGCCGTCCTCGGCGTGGATGTGCTTGCGGTATTTCAGGGTTATGAGGGTCCAGATCTGCGGATTCGCATGCAGAATTATGCTGCCTCCGTTTCCTCCGTCGCCTCCGTCCGGGCCGCCTTTAGGTATGTATTTCTCCCTTCGCAGATGCGTGCTTCCGGGGCCGCCGTTTCCGCTTCGGCAGAAAATCTTGACGTAATCAATAAAGTTCGAGCTTGCCATAACAGTCTGTCATTTAGCTGCAAAGATAGTGAAAATTAGCCAATCGTTGGGTTTTTCAGACCATTATTCACCAAAGGAGGATTCATCATATCCCCCTTCAGTCGTTTCTGCTCTGTTTCAAATTGGTCGATGAAATGTATCTCTACGGGGGAGAGTTCGTATTTGGTTCGCTCGCGGAACTTGTCGTATTCTGCATCGGCTTTCTGTTTGGCTATTTCGGCACTAATCTTGCCGGCATGAGTGAGGAGCTCGCGGTTGCTGAGGCGAAGGAAGTCGTCAAGTTTCTGCACCCAATCTTTCATGTACATCGGGATGTGCGCCTTGGCTTGTAGCTCGGCAAATTCGAGATAGAGGTTGACGATGCGGTTGAGCAGGTCAAGTTCTTCTGCTGTTAGGTAATTCTTGGCTGTCTCGGCATCGGTGCGTCGAGGCAGAGGGCCTGTCCAAGAGGTGAGCCCCATGAAGTCCTTCTCGGCATCGGCACGCTCATAGATAACCTCGGCAGCTGTGTGACCATGGGCGGAGAAGTGCATCTTGTTCTGAACGGTCTTGAAGAAGAGTTGGGTTGTCTCAACGCGGGGGTCGTAGTCGATGCTGGTGGCATAGATGGCGAGCACCTTGCGGTAGAATATTTTCTCGCTGCTACGGATGTCGCGGATGCGTTCGAGCAGTTCGTCGAAGTAATTGCCACCACCGGCACGCTTCAGCAATTCGTCATTCAGCACAAAACCCTTCTTGAGATATTCCTTCAGAACGGCAGTCGCCCACATGCGGAACTGCACACCACGATGGGAGTGGACGCGATAGCCGACGGAGATGATCATATCGAGGTTGTAGAATGGTATTTCATGTATCTGCTCCTTGCCTTCGATAGCTCCATGTTTAGTGGTATGTGCAAAATTTGCACATACCACGTTTGTGTCAAGTTCGCCTTCTTCAAAAACGTTCTTGATATGTTTGAGTATTGTGGTTCTATGACGTTGAAAAAGCTCTGCCATCTGGTCGATGGTCAGCCACACCGTTTCGTCCTGAAGCTGCACCTCAAGTTTCGTATGTCCGTCTTCCGTCTGGAAGAGTACTATCTGTCCTTTATTATCCATGTATTATTCGATGTTGGAACTGGATTACTTTCTAATTTCAGATATTTGTCAAGGATGGATTGCTTGCGAGATTGGCATTCTGCGATTTGCTTTTTGATTTTTTCTATTTTATTCTCAATTGCAATGGCCCAGGAGTTCTGAGACGGTGTAGAGGTCTGTCATTTAGTTGCAAAGATAGTATGATTATTTGAGTTTTGCTAAAGCTTCCAAGAAATAATAGTCTGCATAAGTAAGAGCTACTGTATGCCACGATCTCTGCCTTAATGCTCTTCCGAAAATAAAAAAGATGGCCCTTGAGCCAGGAGCCATCTTTTATGTGAGTGTTGACTAGTTTGCGTTAGTTACGAGGCGGATACTGTAACCACCGCCAGCTGCTTGTTTGGCAGCAGGATCAAATCCGTTTGAAGCGTAGTACGCCATCGGTGCTTCTCCTGACGATAACGAGCCTGTCGCCCAACATGCTCCGAATCGAAGGCCACTATTGTTTAATAATGAAATTACATTATTTGCGCGACGGCCGGAAGCTGGGAGAAACAGAAGGTTTGCATCATCCAATTCCGCTTCGGTGTATGCTGCTTTCAAAGGATTTGCAGTTGTATCATAATTGTCGGGAGCAATTACCCATCCTACTACAGTATTATTTACGGTAGCCCATCTTCTTGGGCTGTTTGACCTCAGGTAGTTCCATTCTTCTTGTGTAAGGGCGTAGTATATATTAGCGCTACCATCCACAGAAACAGGGTGATTTGCATCGCAGAAAAGATAGGTTCCGGAATAATTGTTACCTACTGCAGCAGACACTGTGCTTGACCAAGTGAAATGACTGACGTGACGTGTGTTCCAAGAACTAGCAAATTTGTGCTGATCATCTTCAAAATGTAAAATCGTACCATCCGCGTACAAACTGGCTCTGGAGAAGTAAACCTTCTTGGTGGCGCTCACGCTGAACTTGGCTGGTATGACCTCACGAGATTCCAATTGGCAGATAGCATTAATTGATCTTCCTGCTTCTCTTGTCTTACTTCCAAAACTGTAGAAGTAGCCTTTTGTCTGCATTGCATGTATTGTCTGATGATCTGCGGTGGTGTTCTTCGCTACGGCTGCATAGATTATTTGTGCTCCGTTAGCGCTTGCATTTACACCTGAAAGTGCTACATCGATATCACCAATTTCTCCCTGTCCGACGCTAACTCCGTCCTTTGTAATATCAAGAACACATTCATCGCTCATACCACAAAGTGTCACTTCTCGGATTTCAGTGTTTTTCTCCAGTCCGGTGCAGATGAGGCGCATTATGGATGTAGCGAAAGAGAAGTCGGCAATCTGTCCCTGGATTTCAGGTGTGCCCTCCTCATAATCCAGTGTTGCATATGCCATGAACGGAATGTTGTCAGCAGAAGTGCTACCTGTTTGAGCCGACATATCCAATGTTACCTTACCCTCGCTGATTGCCGGAGCATCGGCAAACATATTGCTGTGAACGAGAGTCAATTTGGTTGTTCCCGTCTGAGGTGTAGTTATGCTTTCACCAGAAAGAACTGCATAATAATCTTTGTCATCCTTAAGAGATACAGTTAATGTTCCAAGGCAGCTTGCACCGTCATAGACATATACCTTGTCGCCTGCCACCCACTTTACTCTTGTTGTGTTTACGAGTGCGGATTTGGTGTCATCACCTGATACATACTCGCCCAGGATACCGTTTACTGACACTGAGATTGTGCCGGTGTACTCCTGCCCAAGTCCTTTCTCCTTGTTACAAGAGCCGAACACCATCGTCATCATGGCGATGGATGCCATCAAAATCTTGTTGATTCTTTTCATCTCGTTATATTTTAAATATCATTATACTCTTGAAATTCTGTTGGATATCCACGGCTCACGCAGAGGATGTTTTCAGCAGTGAGGTTTATCACCTTCACGCTTGGAGCGGAGTATTTTTCCTGCTCCTGCAATTCATTGTTTTTGACGCTTTCTTTAATCATAACTGTTATTGATTATTTTTTTTGATTTTATCGGGATATATGGGCACAACAAAGTACCCGCCCGCTGTCCAATGGGCGGGCTACGGGCAGAAACTTTATTAAATGTAGGATACTAACTTGCTAAGTATTAGGCAGTTGCTTACCCCCCCCCAGACCGTCCGAAAAGTACCTTCCGGAAGCCTTTGAGAGTGTTG
>JAKSKO010000074.1 GCA_024401715.1 Bacteroidales bacterium | reverse complement strand
CAATCGCTTAAACATAGATTACATGGAACGGCTGAGCTATTAAGCTTGGCCGTTCTCCTGTGAGGGCGTTCCCGGGGCGGGGGAGGGATGCTATGATTTCCTTCTTGCCAACATCCACCGCAACATACTCATTGACGGAATGCCGGAATATGCCAGGGCTTTGAAGGAGGGCGGCAGACTTCTTCTTAGCGGTTTCCTGGAGGAGGACGTTCAGCCTATTGTTTCTTCGGCAACCGCCTGCGGCCTGTCTCTTGTGAACACGGCTTCCCGCGAGGGATGGTTCTGCCTGGCCTTCGTACGCGATTGGTCGCAAGGTACTATTTCACAGCGTCTATGCCATAGGTAATGCCGAAGATGAGGATGACTAGCACTGCCAGGATCGTAAGAGTGAGCATGATAGCCACAAAACCCCTCCAGAGCGCTGGCCACCAGTTCATTTTGTAGAGCTGCTTATATACAACAACGGGAATCAGAAGAAAAAACAGGTCGCTTGCAGTTTGTATTGCCGGATGACTCATCCCAACCGCCTCAGCAAGCCTGAGGACAACCGAAAGGGTGAAATCGAGGCATGCGGCGTAAATCAGGGCGCAGAAGTGCTCTGCAAGGTTTAGTTTGATGCTGGCCGAATCGGTCGATATGGAGTTTTGCGGAATGCTGATTTTCTTGCGTAGGAACATCAATGCAAAGGGCGGAAGGCAGATGAATGCCGATAGCATGGAAGATACCACCTTATTGCTGAGCATGGTGGAGAGAAGGCCGAAAAAGGCCATCAGCGAATCCGAATGTGCGTTCTCGGAAATATTTTCGTCTCCCAGGATATGGACGCTTCCCGGGTCGATGCCGAAGATGAAGATAACAAAGAGGTAGATTGCCACCAGCGTTGACAGAAGCTTTACCGGATGCACGTACATGGCCCTTTTGCCGCTGATGTAGTCTCGCACAAGATGGCCCGGACGCCAGAAGAGATTGCCCATGGTTCGGAAAAATTTGCCATCCAGTGAGGTTATGGTGGCAATAAGACTCTGGAGAGAACTTTTGACGCTAATTCTGGCTGTGGAAGCCTTCTGACCGCAGTTGGGGCAGTAATCGCCGCAGAAACGGGTACCACAATTCAGGCAGGTGCAATTGTCTTCTTTCATACCTATAATCAATGAACTCCAAATATAGTAAAAGACGCAAAAACTTTTTAATTTTGCAGGTGCAAGGACACAGAAAACAGTTACATCGGCTATCCAATCTGGTGTAATCTTGCACCTCGTGTAAATGTAAGTACTTGTTCTTTGCATACCGCCTGGCAATCATTTCCGGCTACCGCATCCCACAGTTGTGAGCAGGTATTGATCCTTCAGATTAGAGTCATGGCTGTATATTTTTTCTCGTAGATCCCCTATATTTGCATAAATAAATGCGTTCTTGTATTTTTTTGTAAATTTGTTTGATTGATTAATAATTGGTTACAGCTATGAGAAAACCATTGTTTTTCGCAGCATCAGCTGCTGCACTTGTTCTTGCGGTATCATGCGATGGTTTGGCCCTTCCCGGCGGTGGTGTGGCCGTTCCCGCAACTGTCTTCTCTGCCAGCATTGACGAGATGGACATTAAATCGCAGCTTGTTGATCGCGGCAAGGTGAACTGGGAAGAAACAGACCTCGTATGTATCAACTCCTCAATGTTTTCCGTAAAGCCCAAGAATCCTGCAACCGATGCTCTCCTTATTCTCGAGCGTGGTCAGCAGCCTCCCGTTGCACCTTTTGCGGCAATTTATCCCTCAAGCCTCTATGTGCATGGTAAATACATTTTGCCCGACACCCAGATTTATTCGGAGGGCAAGATCAATGCTCCCATGTACGCCACAGGCAGCTCACAGGACCTTAAATTCAGGAACATTTGCGGTGTGATATGCCTCAATATCACAGGCGAGGACAAGATCAAGAGCATCACTGTCAGGACGAACACGGCAGGCGAGCGAATCAGTGGAGAATTCTTTATTGTGCAGGGAACGGACGATAAAATGATGATGCAACCCAGTTATGGCCGCACTGTCACTATCGACTGTGGAGAGGGTGTCCAGCTGAACAAGTCTGCAGCGAAACAATTCTATTTTTTCTTCCCGCCTGCTACTTACTCTGCGGGACTGAAATTCACTGCTGTCAATAGCAACAACAAGTCGTATGTGTTGACAACAGAAAAAGATACCAATATCAAAAGTAATTACGTGTACAACTTCTACTGGGAGCTCATGTAAGTTCAAGTAAAAAACAGCCGGGGCGTTGATGCTTCGGCTGCTTTTGTAAATCGCAGTATATCAGATAGATACGAAAATGCTCTCCTGGGATCCGGGAGAGCAATTTTCTAACAGGCTGATACCCAGTTGGTTGCAAAAGCAGGCGTCTTACAAACTGATATTTGGCGAAGCTAATCTGATATCCGGCCTCCATAGCCCTCTTACAGAATTCCTCGAAGAGGACCTGTTCGGTTGGCTTTGCCCCTCATCTTGTGATAGGCTTTCACCTTGTCTTGATACTTCTTGACATCGGCCATGGCGCGCTCTATGGAATCCGTCATGATCTTGATGCGCGTTTCAAACTCCAGTCTCTCATCTGCAATCCAACTGTTTGTCTCATCATCGTTCGATGCATTCTTGATTACCCGACAGACTTCCTGATACACATCTTCATACAGACTCGCAGCCCCTATAGTAACAACCGATGGCTTTCTTTTGGCTATGGTCAAATTATTAGTAAAATTACATATTTTTTGATGGGATTTTTTACATTTGCGCACATGTTTTGGCAAGTTGCGGCAATAGCTGTTTTCGTCCCTTTTATTGATGTGACGGACACCCTGGATGTGGCCAGGGTTACAGATACGAAGAGCACTGTTTTGAAAAGCAGTGCTCCTCTTCTGCGTATGGATGCCTCTGCCCTTGAAAGAACGGGGGCCATCAGCCTTCAGGAGGCGCTGCGCACATTTGCGGGCGTAAGCGTTAGGGACTATGGCGGCCTGGGCGGCCTGAAGACCGTGGGCATACGCAGTTTCGGGGCCCAGCATACCGGCATCATCTATGACGGCCAGGTGATTTCCAACGCACAGAACGGCCAGGTGGACATAGGCCGCTTCAATCTGGACGATGTGCAAAGCATAGCTGTGGAGCTTGGCGGTTCTTCCGATATATTCCGCAGCGCACGTCTTGCCGGCAGCGTGGGCGTGCTGTCTGTGGAAACGGCCCGCCCGGCATTCAGCGGCAGCGGCACCAGTGTTTCGGCAGCCCTCCGCTATGGCTCTTTCAACACCTGGAATCCCTATTTCAGCCTTAAGCAGCGCCTGGGCCGGGGCTGGTGCGCATCGGTATGGGGCAATTATGTGAATTCGCGCGGCAACTATCCCTTCATCCTTCATAACGGCAATCTTTCCACCACCGAAACCCGTCTGCACTCCGATGTATCCTCATTCAACGGCGAGGCTTCCGTTTACGGCGATATGGGCAGCGGCGGGACGCTGGCGCTGAAGCTGATGTATTACGACAGCGAAAGGGGCCTTCCTGGCTCGGTGGTCCTGTATACGCAGAACCCGCACCAGAGGCTTTGGGACAGGGATTTCAGGGCATCGGCCCTGTATGAGGTGAAACCTGCGGACAAGTGGAGGCTGAAGGCGTCGGCATCGTATAATTCTGCCTGGAACAGGGCCTGGAACCGTTTCGTGGACTATGCCCCCATTCATCCCCAACCGCAGGACGACAGGTATCTGCAGCAGGAGGGCAGCGCGAATGCCGTGGCCCTTTTCAGCCCATGGGCAGGCGTTGAGTTTTCCCTGGCCCAAGATGTGGTGCTGAACACCCTTCAAGCCAATATTCCGGGCTGTCCTTTCCCAACAAGAATCACTTCCTATACCGCCCTTTCCGGAAAATATGAGCGTGGACCTTTTCTTGCCGTGGTATCTCTGCTTGGCACCGGCTGTGCAGAATGGGTGAAAAGCGGCGAACCGGCGCCGGGAAGGTTCCACCTGAGCCCATCGGCAAGCATTTCCTACAGATTGCCTGTGGAGACAGAGCTGCGCCTGCGCGCTTCTTTTAAAGACAGTTTCCGCCTTCCCACTTTCAACGACCTCTATTACGCCAGGGTGGGCAACAGGACGTTGAGGCCCGAAAAGGCCATGCAGACAAACCTTGGCATCACCTGGGGCCATACATTCGGGGAGCACAGGCTTAGTGCCACCGCAGACGCCTACTGGAACGCGGTGCGCGACAGGATTGTGGCTGTGCCGTCCCTCTTCATCTGGAGCATGCGCAATGTGGGCCGCGTGCTGATGCTGGGCTCGGACCTGAACTTCAGCTACAGGGGAAAGCTTGTTTCGTGGCTCTGGGCCAATGCATCGGCCGCATATTCCTATCAGTATGCCGTGGATATCACAGACCCTTCGGCCAAGAACTACCGCCACCAGATTGCCTACACTCCGCGTCACAGCGGCAGCGCCATGCTTGCGATGGAAACTCCGTGGGTGAATCTGGGCTACACCCTACAGGCGGTGGGGGAGCGCTATACTCTGGCCCAGAATATCCCGGCGCATCGCATAGACCCCTATTTCGACCATATTCTTTCACTTAACCATACGTTTTTTATCGGAAAACGCCATATTTGCAAATTGTTTGTCAGTGCCGAGGCTTTGAACCTTGCCGGGGTGAATTACGAAGTTGTGCAGTACTACCCTATGCCTGGCAGACAGTATAGATTTACGATAAAATTTACGTATTGAGATGGTATCAAATTATAGAATTCCAGCGCTTGCGGCCTTCATGCTTCTGTGGGTATCATGCAGCAAGCCTGTTGTTCCGCCCGTTCCCGATGTTCCCGAAGGCCTGAAGGGGGCGCTGGTGCTTAACAACGGCAACTGGGGCAGCAATGACGCCGGCATCAGCCTGTATGATGTGCAGAAGAACAGTGTTTCCGCCGGCATGTTTCTGAATGCCAACGGCATGCAGCTTGGGGACCTGGGTCAGGATATCTTGGTTCTTGGCAACGAGATGTATATCTCCATGAACGGATCCAGGGTTGTGTTCGTCACCGATTTGCAGCTGAAGATAAAGAAGACCATAGAGGTGGAATTCGGCGACGGCAAGATGGCTCCCCGCTACCTTGCATCGGCAGACGGCAAAGTATACGTAACCTATTACGAGGGCTTCCTTGGAGAAATCACCCCAGGCTCATATGAAGTGCGCCTTACTCCTGTGGGCTCCTATCCGGAAGGCCTTTGCATAAGCGGTGGCAAGGCCTATGTGGCCAATTCCGGTTACGGTTACGACAACACCGTTTCCGTGGTGGACCTGGCCTCGTTCACAGAGGAAAAGAAGATTACGGTTAACCAGAACCCGCAGTATCTCGTAGCCAGCGGGGACGGCAAAACCCTCTATGTATGCTCCTGGGATGCGTATGATCCCGTAAGCTACGAGGTTCTTTCACCTGCCAAGCTGCAGATGGTGGACCTTGCTTCCGGCAATGTGTCCGATATGGAGGCCTACTCCGATGTCAAATGCATAGTTGAGGGCCCGGACAACAAGATGTTTGTGGCCCAGGGCGGATACGACGCCAATTGGCAGGTGTGCGGCACCATCAAGGTCATCGACATGGCCACCGGAGCCGACAAGGGCCTCTTCACTGAAGAGCAGATTCTGAACTATTATTCCCTGTCCTACAGCAACGGCTATGTCTTTGTGGGGGCATCGGATTATCGTACCAACGGAGATGTATATCTATATAAGGAAGACGGCACTTTTGTGGCCAAGTTTGATTCACAGGGTCTTAACCCGCAAAAAGGATTGTATCTGTAATGCTTAACATTTTATATGTATTCTTATGTGGCATCGCCCTGCCGATAGGTGGAGTGCAGATGCAGTATCTTTGGCGCAACCAGTTGGGCGACATCTATTCCCTGGGCCTTGGCAGCGCGGCCTGCCTTGGTGCGGCAACGGCAACTATGACAGGCTGGTGCTCCCTTACGGTGGGCGCTTTCCTTGCCCAGGCAGTATGCGCCGTTTTTGTGGCCATGAGTGCCGTGCGCCTGAACACTTCCAGACTGATAACCTTCGGTATCATCTTCGGCACCTTCATCGGCTCGCTGGGAAC
>JAKSKO010000073.1 GCA_024401715.1 Bacteroidales bacterium | reverse complement strand
GTGAGGGAAAATTGGCCCGCCTGCAGCACCTGCCTGCCTCAGAACGCCACGAAACTGGCTCTGCCGCTGCAGACGATTTTCGGCTTCACTTTTCAACCAGCCAACGAAATCCCCAGCCTCATTTTTGGGGCGAGGCTGGAGACACCACCTATGAATACAGCGCATGAAACCAATATGCGAATCCCCAGCCATTCCACAAAAGTGAGGCTGGGGATTGGATGATGGTGGCGGCATGCCCTGGGGCACAGCGATCCTGATAATTTCGGCCGGAAATGGCTGTTCTGTCCACGTAGAAGGCCGTTTTTGTGGACAGAAAGCGATTAGCACATCCGCATTGGCGGCCCGGCGGCGGCCGTGTATTCTGCGAAGCGAAATATGAAAGGTCAGGAGCAACTAACGTGCATATAGAAAAAGAAAAACGCCCTACAGTGTTCTGTAAGGCGTTTTCGTTGTGATTTTGAGCGGAAAACGAGACTCGAACTCGCGACCCCGACCTTGGCAAGGTCGTGCTCTACCAACTGAGCTATTTCCGCAGATGCAATCCGGTGTGTTTCAAAGATTGGATTGCAAATATACTACCTTTTTGCTGAATTGCAAAAATTTATTGATTATTTTTTCGCTTTCTTGGTTGCAGCTGCCTTTTTTACGGCATTTTTGCCGGCTGAGGCGCCATCCTCCGGGGTGTAGGAGGTAGGGAACACGTGGCGCGTACCCTGTTTTTTGAACTGCAGCTTTGCAGGAACCTGGCGTATGTCATCGGCCGCATAGGTGATGGTCCACTCCGGAAGGGTTAGCAGGCTGTAGATCTCATCGGCTGTCATAGGGTTGCAATAGCGCACCCTCAGAGACGGAACATACTCCTCGTTCAGGCAGGTGTAAACAGCCAGCACGCCCTCATGCGCGCTAAGGGTGTTGCTTACGAACGGCAGGTTGCGTGTGATGACAGGTTTGGTGAAGCTTTCATCGGCCCATTCCAGATAGTACTGAGAAAGTTTCAGGGAATCCGCCTTGTCGATACGCTTCTGTGACTTCCACTCGAAGCTTTTTCCGAACATGGCCTGGAGGAAGGCTGTGGTTGCAACAGTATCCACCTGCTTCTCCATGCGCACATACTTGAAGCCCAGCTCTGTGCTCTTGATAGTGCCGTCCGCGCGCACAAAATCATAGGTAGGTTTCTCCACAATCTCCTTTATCCACGCCTCGCTGCGGTCGAATGCCGGATCCACATACATCCTAACCACCAGAGGGCAGTCCCACTGGCTGTCCACGCCGTAAACAAGGGAATCCGCCTGTTTGAACTGCAGTCCCAGCATGTTCACATCGCTGGAAGCCGGCATGTTCTCTGTACGTATCGTAATAACCTTCACAACAGGCACTTCCTTGTAATCCGGGGTGACGCACTTGAAATGCGAAGGAACGTAGATTTCCTCCTGAATCTTTTCCGGACTTGTCTTTGCCGGGTTGTATGTGATGGTTGCCCTGTGTGTCCTCACATAGGTCTTCACTCCGTGTACGCCCGGGATGTTCTGCAACTTGCCCATGAAAGCCTTGCTGCTGCCATAGCAGTGAATCTGCTTCAGGCCCTCCAGTGTGCAGGTCTCCAGTGAAGAAGGATTCACAAGCTGGGTGTGCAGGCTGTCTGCGCTGTATATTCCCCAGGTCTCGGAAATCGTAGGGATTTCATATTTCTGGCCTGCGTAATATGCACCAACGCCAAGACACACAACCAGAATTGCCGGAAGAATAACGCTGAAGCCTGTTTTGCGCACGCGGCTTGTTAGGCCAACGTGCAGGGCATCCCTCTGGCATATGGCGGCGCAATCTCCGCACAATGTGCAGTCGACATCGGCAATGCGGCCCCTATAGTCGGCTATGTTCACATGCATAGGGCAGGTTTTCTCACACGCACCGCAATGGTTGCAGCGCATTGTATCCCTCTGCATATAGATAAGCTGCAGTTTCGGACGCTTGGACAGTATCTCCATGAAATATCCCATCACGCAGAACAGTGCAAGGAACACCCACCATGGAATTCCTGTCTCCAGAAGTGTAAGCAGGTAATATGCTCCGGCAAGTACAAAGCACCAGAACCAGAACTTGAAGGTGTTCACCGCCGCCCCAAGAGGGCAGATGTACCGGCACCAGAAATTATCCACAAGAAGGCCGCCCAGAACCACCAGAACCACCGATGTTATGCTCATCCAAAGGGTTATCTCACCTTTGAAACCGGTTGCAACGGCATAGTATGGGTCCAGGTTCTTGCACCACAGTTCGCTGGCTGTTGCCGTGCTGTAGAAAATCCAGAACAGCAGAAGATACTTAATGATGCGCAGGAACTTGTCCAGGGGATTGTGCCTGCTTGCAGGGATGCTCTTCAGATGGCAAAGCTTGCGCAATTTCTTTATAAGATCCTCCACAGTACCCACGGGACAGAGGTAAGAACAGAAAAGCTTGCCGAACAGCATTACGGCCATGGCCATAACCAGGCCCATGACAATCTGAACGCTGCTCATGCTGCAAGGCAGACTGCCTCTTACTATGTAGGTTGTTCCTGCCTGAAGACCTCCCATGGGGCAGTAGGTTTCCGGATCCAGGTTCTCGCTTTGTATGAAGCCTCCAAGAAACAGGACTAGTGCAGCCAGAACACCCCATTGCAGGATATATCTTGGCCAATTCTCCTTGATTACGCTCTTTCTCCTCATCTTTCCGAATTATTTAGGTTCCACAACTATCAATGTCTTTCCGTGGTCTGCGGCTACGGCGTCTTTCCATTTCTGTGAATAGCCCGGCTGCCGGATATTGTCCGGAATGTTTCCGTTGCCGTTGGTAACCCAGCTTCCGTCCTCGTTCTGCGCCTTCACGTTACCGTCTATGTATTTCACAAGCAGGAACTCCTCCAGCCTTGCCCACTGCGCGAAAATCTCATCGGCCGCAGAGCAGCATGCATCGGTGAGGTATTTCTCACGCGCCTTGACGTTTTTCATTGCCAGGGCCGCCTGGTCCCATGCCGCAACTTTCTGCAGACAGGCGTTCTCCCACTTGCGCGCCATGCCCTGAACCGTAGGAGCCATCATGTCGTATGCCCTGTAGCATGCGTTGGCAATGCGGTTGCACATCCAGAATGCCGATGTGGCGGAATAGTGAAGCATGTCTCCGTTCCCCTCGCGGAAAGAAAGCGGGATGCGCGAGGTGCAGGCATACATAGGTGTGAGGTATGAAGTGGCGGCGTCGTCACAGCCGAACCATATCAGCGCGCCTATGTTGTCCGGCAGATAGCCGCGGCTCTGCGCCACAAACCAGAAGCCTGTCTGCTGTGTGGCGATTGCCCTTTCATTATAATAGGTATTGTCTCCGGACTTGAAGGTCATCGGACGCCAGCGGTATGGAAGGGCGTTTCCGCCCGCACCTATATCGGTGGTCATATCCATAGGAGTGCCCTCGTAGTGGTCTCTCATCACGCGTGCCACATCCTCTATGCTCAGCTTGCGCGAAGGCTTCACGAACAGAGGGAAACGTTTGCTTCTGTCGTGGCCCATCGCATACTCTATGAAGTCCATTGCCGGGCGGCTGAGCTCCGCACCGGTCTCGTCCATATAGGTGAAAACGCCGTCGCAAAGGATATTGAAGGCGCTCCATGCGCGCGCCTCGCAACCCCTCATCGCGCCGAAATCCAGCGGAGCATATGCATCGGCAAAGCTGAAATCCTTGTCATCGCCGCTGAAATAGCCCCTCTCGCGTGCAAAGCTTATCACATCGGGTGAATACATGCACTCCTGAGGCTTGTCCATAGGGAAGGTGGTGATGCGAGCCTGGTTGGCATGCGAACAGATGTAACCGTCCGGCACCCTGCGTGCAACGTAAACAATGCCCTTGCCGTAATTTCCCTTGCCGATAAGGTCCATAACCCACACCTCATCCTTATCCGCCAGCGAAAAGCTTTCGCCCTCCGAAGCATAGCCGTACTGTGAGCACAGCTCGTATATCAGGCCGATGGCTTCGCGTGCGGTTTTGCAGCGCTCCAGCGCCACATAGATGAGTGAGCCGTAATCCATGATTGCGCCATCCTGCTCCCAGAGCTCCTCGCGTCCGCCATAGGTTGTCTCACCAATCACCAGCTGGTGTACGTTGATGTTGCCCACGCGCTGGAAGGTTTGCGACGCCTCCGGAATCTGGCCCATATAGGCGTTGGTGTCCCAGTTGTAGATGCTGCGCATTCCCGGATTCTTCAGGTTGTGACCGGCTTTGAAATACAGTTCGCCGAACAGCTGGTGGCTGTCCGCCGCATAAGAAATCATGTTGCTGCCGTCTGTGCTGGCGCCTTTTGTAACAAGGACATTGGTGCAGGCTTCAGACCTTGCGCCCATCATCAGGGCAAGGGCGGAGAGGATTGCTATGGAATACTTTCTCATTGTTTTTCCTAGTTATTTTGCTAAATTTGCAAGATTGAGTGCAAATCTACTAAATTATGAGCGTAAATAAAACAACACTCCTTATAACATTGCTATTTCTTTCAATTTTCGGCGCGTTCGGCCAGCAGGAGCAGAAGGCACCAACTCCCGAAGAGTATGCCGAAACAGAGTGCGAAAGGCTTGGCCGCGTGTACAAGTTGGATGATTGGCAGATGTTTTACGTGGACAGCACCCTGCGTCACGATTTCACCGTCATGATGGAAGAACTTGGCAAACTGCGCAAGGCCAGAGTGGAAAATGTGGACCTGTACTACTCTATCCGTGACGAATGGAACGAAAAAATCCAGGCCAGCTACCAGCGCATTTTCACCGAAGAACAGTGGGCTGCCTATATGAAGCAGGAAGGCGCAAGGCAGATCAAGGAGAGGGAAAAGCGTCGCGCCAAAAGAGAGAATAAAAAGAAATAACACCATATGAAAGAGAAAATTGAGGCATTGATGGCCGAGGTTGAGGCTGTCAAGGCGGCAACAAAACAGGATATCGAGGATGCACGTGTGCGTCTGTTGGGCAAAAAGGGCAGCATCACCGCCCTTTTCGAAGAATTCCGCAACGTGCCTGCAGAACAGAAAAAGGAGTTTGGCGCAAAGCTGAACGTGCTTAAGACTGCTGCTGCGGCAAAGATTGAAGAGCTGCGCGAGGCAATGGAGAACTCCGGCGCTGCAGCCGGCGCTGCGGCATCGGACCTCAGCATGCCGGGAGAGCCTATGGAGCTTGGCTCCCGCCATCCCGTTTCAATCGTGCGCCAGGAGATTGTGGATATCTTCCGCAAATTCGGCTATGACGTGGCCGAGGGTCCGGAAATAGAAGACGACTGGCACGTATTCGAGGCCCTGAACTTCCCTCCGGAGCACCCTGCGCGCGAAATGCAGGACACCTTCTTCGTTTCCGAGGGTGAGACAGCCCAGGACGGCAGCAAGCACAACCCTGTGCTTCTGCGCACCCACACTTCATCGGTACAGGTGCGTACAATGGAGAAGATGCCTCTCCCTATACGCGTTATCTGCCCTGGCCGCGTGTTCCGCAACGAAGCCATTTCGGCACGTGCGCACTGCATCTTCCACCAGGTGGAGGGCCTCTACATAGACGAGAATGTCACTTTCGCCGACATGAAACAGGCGATCCTTCTTTTCGCCCGCGAGATGTTCGGCCCTCAGGCACAGATCCGCATGCGTCCTTCATACTTCCCGTTCACAGAGCCATCGGCCGAGGTTGACGTAAGCTGCAACATCTGCGGTGGCAAAGGCTGCAACGTTTGCAAGGGTACAGGCTGGCTGGAGATCCTGGGTTGCGGTATGGTGGACCCTAACGTGCTGGAAGCCAGCGGCATAGACAGCAAGAAATACAGCGGCTTCGCCTTCGGTATGGGTATAGAGCGCATCGCCATGCTGAAGTGGCAGGTGAAGGACCTCCGAAACTACTTCGAGAACGACCTCCGCTTCCTCCGCGAGTTCAACACAGAACTGTAAAGTGCTGTGGTTCCGCAAATAAAATGAATTTTAATTTCAGTTTTCTGAAAAATAATCCGTATATTTGCAGCCCCAAAATTGGGACTATTAAAATTTATTAACAAATGCCAACTATTCAACAACTAGTTCGTAAAGGCCGTGAGACTCTTGAAGTAAAGAGCAAATCACGCGCTTTGGATGCTTGTCCTCAGAGACGTGGCGTATGCGTGAGGGTTTACACTACAACCCCTAAGAAACCTAACTCAGCAATGCGTAAGGTTGCCCGTGTACGTCTTACAAACTCTAAAGAGGTCAACGCGTACATCCCTGGCGAGGGTCACAATCTCCAGGAGCACAGCATCGTGCTTGTTCGTGGTGGTCGTGTTAAAGACCTTCCAGGTGTACGTTACCACATCCTTAGAGGAGCTTTGGATACTGCAGGTGTAGACGGACGTCTTCAGAGTCGTTCACTCTACGGTGCCAAGAGACCAAAGAAATCTAAGAAGTAACATTTATTTTATCACCTAATTAATTTTTAAGAAAATGAGAAAATCGAAGCCTAAGAAGAGGATTCTACTTCCTGATCCTAAGTTTCACGACGCTGAGGTAACACGTTTCGTGAACAATCTTATGTTGCAGGGAAAGAAGAGTATCGCGTATTCTA
>JAKSKO010000072.1 GCA_024401715.1 Bacteroidales bacterium | reverse complement strand
ATGGGTACAACTTTGGGAAAATGGGCCTAAATGGGCAATATGCAATGTGGGAGCAAGCAATGACAAACCTGAAAGTTACGGTACAGCGTTTAGACAAGATAATCATTACGAATTTAAAGACTATGCCACTGACAAGTGGGGAGAATATTGGAAGTCTCCTCATGTATCAGATTTAAGAGGTCTTCTCAATCTGGATTATTGTACAAGAGAAAAAACCAGATACAATGGAGTTTTGGGATATACATTTACGGGAAAAGGAATCTTTAGTAAAAATTCTATTTTTCTTCCTATAAGTAGTGACGAGACGAATGGAAATTACTTTGGCCATAGGAATCCAGGAGAGGATTATTGGACATATCACCGACTGCAATTATATAACCTCTTTGTTAATACTATGAGCTATGAAGAATACGCACAAATACGTCCAGTAGTTAAAGAGTAGAAATTTCATAGCACGTATCAATTAATAAATCTATGAAACCTTCCGGTCGCTTTTGTGCGGCCGGATTTTTTAATGCATCGACGTCCACGCCGTGAACAAAGTAGCACAAAAAAAGAAGGTGACCTTCAAGTCTTACGACTTGGTCACCCTCTTTTTTGTGGCTGGAAAGCGGAAATTACTCTGCTTTCTGGCAGCAATCGCAGCAAGTAGAGTCTGCGTGCTCGTGGCAGCAGCCCTCTTCGCAGCAACCTGCACATTTTGTGCTGTCGCAGCACTCGGTGCACTCTGTGCACTCCTCACAACATTTCTCTGAGTTGTTTGAACAGCAGCAGCAAGAAGATGCAAGTGCCATCATGGCAACAGCTGCGATTGAAAGGATGATCTTTTTCATAACTTTAGAATTCTAATTGGTTAATTATCATTTAGGCCGCAAAGATATGCAATATTTTGAAATATTGTTCCTTTTTTCGTACATTTTTATTTAAAAAATGTAAGCGGGCTACATTTCCAGATTGAAAACTTCCAGGTCTGATATTCCCAAGTTGCTGATATTGAATCTTATAGCTGTTCTTATAATATGAAAGCCCTGCACTCCGGCAGCCCCCGGATTCATAACAATCATGCCAAGCTTCTCGTCTCTCATCACGCGCAGTATGTGGCTGTGCCCGCAAACGAAGATATCGGGCCGATAGTGCTGTATAAGTTGCAATGCACGGTAGTCGTATTTTCCGGGATATCCGCCGATGTGAGTCATGAGGATGCGCTGTCCCTCCCTCTCAAAGAAACGGTGGATGGGATAATCGAACATCAGGCCTCTTTCATCGCAGTTTCCCACAACGCCCACAAGTGGCTTGAAGGCGGCGATGTCCGCGGCGGTGTTGTACCCTCCGCCGAAGTCTCCGGCATGCCATATCTCGTCGCAGTCCTTCAGGAATTCCCTGAACTGGGGGTCGAAACGGCCGTGGGTGTCTGATATGAGGCCTATCTTCATCATAGGATGGTGTAGACCATGGTTGCCGCAACGATTGCTGCGGTCTCTGTCCTCAGGCGGGAATCGCCCAGATGTATGGGCGTGTATCCGCCCTCAAGTGCAAGGCCCGCTTCCGCCGGACTGAAATCCCCCTCGGGACCTATCAGAATAGTGATTTCCGGAATAGCGTTCTCCCCGGCCTCTGCACAGATGGCTGTAAGCTGCGACTTCAGGGAAATCCTTGGCGCTGCGGGGTCGTCAAAGCAGTATGCTATGAACTTTCCGCCTTTGCCCTCCTGGGTTTGCGCAATGAAGTCCTTCACGGTCATCGGTTCGGCAATTTCCGGAACCAGAGCCTTCAGGCTTTGTTTTGCTGCGCTTACTGCTATCTTGCGTGCGCGCTCGGTTTTATACACCTTGCGTTCCGAATGTTCCCCAATCAGGGGGACAATCCTGTCCACGCCCACTTCGGTGGCCTTTTCTATGAACCATTCAAAGCGTTCGTTATTCTTTGTGGGGCAGACTGCCATGGTCAGGCGGTATGGGTGCGAATGCCAGAGAGGATTGCTGTTTTCTATGGCTGCGCATACGCATTTGGGGTTGGCGTCGGTGATGCGGCACTCATACATGGTGCCGGCCCCGTCAATCACGCATATGCTGTCTCCGGCGCGGTGGCGCAGAACTTTGGCGCAGTGAATGGAATCCTCGGCCGAAAGGCAGAGGGAATTCGGGCTAACGTTATCGGAGTAGAAGATTATCATAAAGCTAGCCCCTGATTATCTTTATTCCGCCGTCAAGGTCCACCTTTATTATCTGGCTGCTTCTGCCTGTGGCCCGGCCCTGGCAATGCGGCTCCACAATATAATCCACGCCCTCTTTCACCGCATCGGAAATATCGGCGAATCCGGCCGGGGTTGCCTCTCCGGAGATATTGGCAGAGGTGCTTACGATTGGCTTTCTAAAGGCTGCAAGAAGTTTCATGCAAAACTCGCTGCTGCCCGGGATTCTCATTCCAACGGAACCGTCTTCGGCCACGCACGACGCTGCAAGGCAGGGGCCTTTCTGCTGCGCAGACTTGCGCACGATGGCACCGGGATAGATGATGGTCATGGGCGCGTCATTCACTTCCAGAAGCTGCGCCGCCATTTCCGGCATTTCCTCTATGTGGTCCGCTATCATATCGGCCGATTCGGCCAGAAGTACCAGGGATTTGCTGTCGCTGCGCTGTTTGAGGGCGAACACCTTGCGAACCGCCTCCTCGTTGGAAGCGTCGCAACCTATGCCCCAGACGGTGTCGGTGGGGTAGAGTATAATGCCGCCTTCGCGCAAGACCTTAAGTGCGGCATCAAGATTAGTCTTCATAATATTCGTACATTGTGCCTTTGCGTTTCCAGTATTTTATAAGCAGCCAGCCGAAAAGTGCGCCGCCAAGATGTGCGAAATGCGCAATTCCGCCGCCTGCATCGGTGTAGCCCAGTGAAAGTTCTATCACCAGCATTATCAGTATCCACCACTTTGCCTTCAACGGTATCGGCGGGAAGAGCAGGGTGATTACGGTCTCCGGGAAAAGCATGGCAAAACCCATGAGGACGCCGTATATTGCACCCGATGCACCAACCATGGGGACGTTGGGATGTCCGCTCATCACTGCCATATGCAGTGCGGCCGCTCCAAGGCCTGTTATTAGGTAGAATGTCAGGTACTTTTTCGGGCCCCACTGGCGCTCCAGCACGGATCCGAACATCACAAAGGTGAACATGTTGAAAAACAGGTGGGTCCAGCCGCCGTGCATGAACATGTGCGTGATGGGTTGCCACCAGTTGAAAAATGGGGAAGTGGGGTAGAAAAGCGCAAAGGTGCTGTACATGAATTCCGGCCTCAACTTGGTGAAAATAAGCATGAAGACATTGATGACAAGGATGTTTTTTGTCACCACCGGAAGATTGGAGAGGAATCCTCCCCTGTTATTGCTGTAATAGTATGACATTATCTGAATAATTTATCCATTTCATCCAACTGCAAAATGTGTACTGTTTTCAGTCCGTCTGCAGTGAATTCCGGATTTTCACATGCGAAGAGTTCGTCGGCAAACTTTTGTGCGCTTTGTGCATCAATCGGCATTACAGCGGTGCGTGCGGCCGATTTTGCCATTTTTCCGGCCAGATTTCCATACATCGATGATGCCAGTGTGGCCTGTTCTTCCACCAGGGCTGTAACTGCCTCGTACATAAGGGCGGAGAGTGCCATTTTGTCATCCACAAGGCCGGAAGGGACAGCCGTGACGTTGATGGTGTTCACGCTGAACTGGGAATAGTCGAAGCCCATGCGCTGCATGTATGGAAGCATGGCCTCCATCAGAGGCATGTTTGCTGCGCCCACCTCAATCTCTATAGGGAAAAGTGTGGTCTGGCCCACAGGCTCTTCCTTTCCAAGAGCGTCCAGGAAGCGTTCGTAGAGTATGCGCTCCATGGCTCTTTGTGCGTTTATCACCATGAAACCCGATGGTACGGCCTTCATTATATATTTCCCCTTCACGAGAAGCTCCTGCTGGCGGGCAGATTCCATAATGTTCTGCCTGTGCACCTCAAGGGCCTGGTCGTGCAGAAGGCTGTAGTCCTGTTTCTGTATGCCAGGCTTCTGCTGGTACCAGCTTTTTTCGTTCTCGAAGCCGTCCAGCTCGAAGGGATTGAAGCTGCTGTCGCTCTTGTCCAGGCTCTCCACCGGCTTGTATTCGCTGAATGAGCGTCCCACGTTGTGCATGTCCGGCAGGGCTGCGCTTTCAAAGTCCAGGGTGTCGGCATAGCTGCTGCGGCCCAGGGCCTCGCGCACTGCTGCCATCAGAACGGTGAAAAGGACATTGTCGTCCTCGAATTTTATCTCTGTTTTGGTAGGGTGGACGTTGATGTCCACGCTGTGCGGGTCCACATCCAGGTATATGAAGTACGGGGGCTGACTTCCATCGGGCAGCATTGCCTCGTAGGCCTTCATTACCGCCTTGTGCAGATAGGGGCTGCGGAAATATCGGCCGTTTACGAAAAAGAACTGGTTCGCGCCTGTCTTCTTTGCAGCGTCCGGCCTCCCCACGAAACCGCTTATGCGTGCGATGGAGGTTTCTGTCCCGATAGGGAAAAGTTCATCGGCCGATGCTTCCCCGAAAATGTCCCTGATGCGGAATTTAAGGGTTTGCGCTGCGCCCAGCTTGTATATTTCCCTGTCGTTTGAAACCAGCGAGAAGGCGATGTCCGTGCGTGTGAGGGCTATTCTTATGAACTCCGTGATGATGGCTTTCAGTTCTACGGCATCGGATTTCAGGAATTTCCTGCGGGCCGGTGTGTTGTAGAAAAGGTTCCTTACGGCGAAATTGCTGCCTACGGGGGCCGATGTTTCGCGCACGTCCTGTTTGCCGGCCTCGGTGGCTGTTGCGTCTGTTATTGAAACCTGGGTTGCAAGTTCCGCGTCTGCGGTGCGGGTTTTCAGTACCACCTCCGCCACGGCCGCAATGGAGGCAAGCGCCTCTCCGCGGAAACCGAAAGTCTCAATGGCGTGAAGGTCCTCGGCCGTGCGTATCTTGCTGGTTGCATGGCGTTCGAAGCATAGGACTGCCTGGTCCGGGTTCATGCCGCAGCCATTGTCAATGACCTGGATCAACGTGCGTCCGGCATCGGCCACAATAAGGCTGACCTTTGTTGCGCCGGCGTCAACCGCATTTTCCATAAGCTCCTTCACCACGGATGCGGGGCGCTGGACCACCTCACCGGCAGCTATCATGTTTGCTATGTTTGATGGAAGAATGCGAATGTCCATTGCCGAAGTTCTGTGCTGTTTATGACAGAAGGAAGGTGTAGAATTTTGCTATGTATATGAAAACCACGAAGATAAGAACAAGGCTTACTATGCCTATGATCTTCTGGGTTTTGCTTGTGTCTTTGCGGGTGCGCTGGTAGTTGCCGTCGCGGAAACTGCCTGATATGTAACGTCCCGGCTTGTGCTGGCCGGCTGCGCTGCCGTTCTGTGCCGCATCCTTGGCTGCCTGGTCCTGCGCCTCCTTTTTTTCTTTGTCGTCATGCGGCGACCTCCGAGATCGACCCTCGTTCCCTCCGCGGCGCTCTTCCTTCTCCACATCGTAGTAGCGTGGCTTGTAGTTGAACTGGCGGTGCTCATTCTCGCCGAAAAGACTGAAATTAAATCCCATAAACCAATCTTACGCCTTAGTGCGTGAATTGCAAAGTTAATGATTTCTTTTTATTTTTGCCTTGCAAAAACACATTTCACGATGAATGATATAAGAATAGGACAGGGATACGATGTGCACGCGATAGCCGACGGGCTGCCTATGTGGCTGTGCGGCATCCAGGTGCCCTCTGGCAGGGGATTTGTGGCACATTCCGATGGCGACGTGGCCATCCATGCCCTTTGTGATGCGATTCTTGGCGCGCTGGCGCTTGGGGATATAGGAAAGCATTTCCCGGACAGCAGCGACGAGTTCAAGGGGATAGATTCCAAAAAACTTCTTGCAAGGGTTATGGCTCTTGCGGCAGAAAGGGGGTGGGGCATAGGCAATGTGGATATCACCATTGCGCTTCAGGCGCCGAAACTCAGACCTCTGATAGACAGTATGCGCAGCTGTCTTGCCGATATTCTGGGCTGCCCTTTGGATTGCGTAAGCGTTAAGGCAACCACTACGGAGAAGCTTGGTTTTGTGGGCCGAAAGGAAGGCTGCGAAGTCTGGGCTGTTTGCATATTGAAGAAATAGAAGAAAATTTCAATAAAACTTTCATAAAATTTTGCAATTTATAAAAAGAGTTGTATTTTTGCAGTCCCATTGAGATATGGTGTAATGGTAGCACAAGAGATTCTGGTCCTCTTAGTGGCGGTTCGAGCCCGTCTATCTCAACAAATATCAGCGGCTGGTCCGCAATCATGGCGGGATAGCTCAGCTGGTTAGAGCGCATGATTCATAATCATGAGGTCCCCAGTTCAATCCTGGGTCCCGCTACCAAATAAAGCATTGAAAATCAAGCAGTTACAAAATCAGTAACTGCTTGATTTTTTCTTAAAAATGGCGATACGAAAATACCACGAAAATAGATTTTTTTGCACTTCAATAAAATAGAAACGAGCCACAACTGATGCAGCTATGACTCGATTTAATCTTTTTTATAGTGCAGATGGGCGCTACGGGGCCTCCCAGATACACTTTTCTGATGCAAAGATACGTATTTTTTTGAGTTCTTTGTACAATTCTCCGATTTGATTATATTTGCAAAAATACTACAGAAATGGCAAACCCGATTAAAGAAACACCTATTTTAACAGGTAAGGACGCGGAGAGGTTCGTTTCTGAGATGCAAAGAGTAGATAAACTTAGTGCTGAGCAACGTAAATCCAACTATAATCAGTTGATGGCTCAGTATAAAGAAGCAACCCGGAATATTGAAATTTGCCTCTGATGA
>JAKSKO010000071.1 GCA_024401715.1 Bacteroidales bacterium | reverse complement strand
TTCCACTCCAGGGCATCGCTTCAATGCACTGCTCTGCAAACTGCGACATGAACGGCGAGAACACTGCAATCTTCTTCGGCCTTTCAGGTACAGGTAAGACTACCCTCTCTACAGACCCTAAACGCCGCCTCATCGGTGACGACGAGCACGGTTGGGACGACAACGGCGTATTCAACTTCGAGGGTGGCTGCTACGCAAAGGTTATCGGCCTCTCTAAAGAGCACGAGCCAGATATCTACGGCGCAATCAAACGCAACGCTCTCCTGGAGAACGTAACTGTTGCTGCTGACGGCAAGATCGACTTCAACGACAAATCAGTTACAGAGAACACCCGCGTTTCTTACCCTATCAACCACATCAACAACATCCAGCCAGGTTCATCTGCACCTGCAGCAAAGAACGTAATCTTCCTTTCTGCCGATGCATTCGGTGTTCTGCCTCCAGTATCTATCCTTACTCCGGAGCAGACTCAGTACTACTTCCTCTCTGGCTTCACCGCCAAGCTTGCTGGTACAGAGCGTGGTATCACAGAGCCAACTCCAACCTTCTCTGCTTGCTTCGGCCAGGCATTCCTTGAGCTCCACCCAACAAAATACGCAGAGGAGCTTGTTAAGAAGATGGTTGCAAACAACGCTAAGGCATACCTCGTTAACACAGGCTGGAACGGTACAGGCAAACGTATCTCCATCCCTGACACACGCGGTATCATCGACGCTATCCTTGACGGTTCCATCCTCAAGGCAGAGACCAAGATGATCCCTATGTTCAACTTCGAGGTACCTACAGCTCTTCCTAATGTAAACCCTGCAATCCTTGACCCTCGCGACACTTATGCAGATCCTGCACAGTGGGAGGAGAAAGCTAAAGACCTTGCAGCTCGTTTCCAGAAGAACTTTGCGAAGTACACTACTAACGAGGCTGGTAAAGCTCTTGTTGCTGCCGGCCCTCAGCTCTAGGACATAGCTTCATAAAGCAAGAGGCGGCAGACTCACAGGAGTGTGCCGCCTTTTTCAAAAACATAAACATGATAGGAGAATATACAGAAACAGAACTGCACAAGCTGCACGAGGCCCTGCACAAGATAATGGGGGAAATAATACGTGTGTGCCAGCTGCTGCATATCCCCTATTTCATCCAGGGAGGCACAGCTATCGGAGCCTACTACGAGCAGGATATCCTCCCATGGGACGATGACATAGATATAGGGCTCACAAGGGAAAACTATGAACGTTTCCTGAAAGAAGCCCCGGCTGTCCTGAGAGAAGAGTTCTTCCTGCAGCATTTCACAACAGACCCTCACACGCCTTTCTACTTTTCAAAGCTGATGCTTAGGGGCACCACTTTCACAGAGGCCGATTTCGCTTCGCTGGACATTCAGAGGGGCATTTTCATAGACATCTTTCCCTTCGACAAGGTACCTGACACCCGATGGCTGCAAAGTGCCCACCGCTATTACTGCAACTTTCTGAACGGCTGCTTCATGGCCAAAGACATATGGCAGTGGAGATATATCCGGAAATGCCAGGTGGAAAAACCGCGCAATACAGGATGGCTTCAGTGCCTGGTAATCTGGATGGTATGCAAACTCTTCAGCAAGGAATTCATTTACAGGCGTCTTAGCGCGGCGCAGGCCCTCTTCAACAAAGGCCGGCACGAATACTATAACATGGTGCTTATGCCTAAAGACCACATAAGCGTGCAAAGCATAGAGAATCCGCAGCTGATGCAACTCGGCCCCAACATGGTTTGGGCTCCGTCAGACCTTTACACCTACCTTAATCACCACTATTCAGGCTTGCAGCGCCATGTACCAAAAGAAAAGCAGAGGAATCATCACCCTGCCTTTCTGGATTTCGGAAATCTGTAACAAGAACAGCTTTCTAGTATTTGAACCGGCGTATTTTTCTGGTGGCGGTTTTCTCGAAGGCCGCTGCAACGAAAGATATTGCACAAAGTTGCGATGCCTTGTTCACCTGGCTGTTTATGCTTTTCAGCATATCGGCCTGCAATTGCTCATCGGCCTGCAGGGCATCCAGTCCTCTTGCCTTCAGCACCTCGTCATTCATCTTCACCAGGGCAACCAGACGTCCGTGCTCGCTCTTCACGATGGATTCCTCCACTCCGTCCAGATTGTTAACAACCATCTCAATTTCCTCCGGATAGATATTCTCTCCCGATGCGCCCACAATCATGTTGCCTATTCGGCCTACGATTGAAACCCTGCCGTCCGCATCTATGGTTGCAAGATCCTTGGTACGGAACCAGCCATCCCCGGTGAAGGTCTCGGCAGTGCGCTCCGGATCTTTATAATATCCCATCATCACGTTAGGACCCGTTACACAAAGTTCTCCAATGCCTGTATTCGGATCCTTGTCCTCAAGTCTAAGCTGTTCTCCGGACAGCACCCATCCCGTTGTGCCCACTTTGGTCCTGCCAACCGGCGCTGCACAGATAAGCGGCGCGGTCTCCGTGAGGCCATAGCCTATGGCATATGGGAACCCGGCCTTGTGCAGGAAGGCCTCAACCTCCCTGTCCAGCTTGGCACCGCCTATGGCAAACACCTTCAGTTTGCCGCCGAAAGTCTTCAACAACCTTTTTCCCACAATCACATGGGCAAGTTTCGGCGTAAGTTTGAACAGGGTTCGCAGCACCGCGCTGGATTTCACCTTCGGCATCACACTCTTGCGATAGATTTTCTCTATGATAAGCGGTACCGAACATATCAGGGTAGGTTTAACTTGTTTGATAGCATTGATAATCACCGATGGTGTAGGGGCCTTTTCAAGGTAGTACACGCGGGATCCGGAATTTATAGGGAACAGCAGGGCAAGGCTAAGCTCATAGGTGTGTGCCATAGGCAGGAAGGACAGCCATATATCCTCCGGAACGGCATTATGAACCTCAGGAGCGATAAGTAGATTGTGGCACAGATTCCTGTGGCTAAGCATAACGCCTTTTGCATTTCCCGATGTTCCGGAAGTATACAGTATTGCCGCAAGGTCCTCCGGTGCGGGAACGGACACATCGGCATTTGCAGCCTGCCGGGAGACTTTCACCGGCTGCAGGCTGTTCAAATCCACAATCAGTTCCAACTGGGCCTTGCTCTCGTCGCTAAGTTTCTGCATCTGTTTGGTGGAAACGAAGGCCGCACGCGCCTCCGAGTGTTTCACTATGTTGTTCACCTCGTTTGCACTGCAGTCAGGCAGCACTGGAACAACAACGCGTCCATAGGCAGTTGTGGCAAAAAAGGCCACAGCCCAGTTCGGCATGTTTTCCGAAAGGATTATCACCTTATCTGCACTGCCTATGCCATTAAAAGACATCAGTTCAGAGGTCTTCTGAACTGATTGTCCCAGTTCCCTGTAGGTGTAGGCATTACTGCCGTTCACAAAGGATACTGCTGTGTTGGAGGCATAGGCCTCACACGAATGTTTTATAAGTTCGGCAAGGGTTGCCGGAGTATAATGACTTGTCTTCATCACTTTTCGTATTGTTTTCCACTTGCAAAGTTACTGCATAAGCGGGCCTCAGAAAAGTGCAGATATAATCATATTTTGGGATTAAAGGCAGAAAATATCCACCTTTTACTTAACAACAAGGACAGGTTTCTGTCCGAAGCAGTCCGCTTCATGGGCGCTTACGCACACTTCCCTGCTTTCTCCCGGCATCAGGAAGAAGTAGTTGTCCGAATAGATTGCAGGAGTGATGCGCTGTGCGCTCTTTGCTGTCTGCAGTGCAAGGCGTACCATAAGTGCTGGTGTGTTGCTGCGGTTTGTAACAGTTCCGCGTACCACCCAATCCTTGCCGCAAACTATGCTGTCTGTTTCTATCTTCTCTGTCTTCAGGTCCAAAGCCAGATCCGCCTTCGGAAGAGACAGGAGGGATTTGTAGTTACCTCTCTCCTTGCCTTCCCAGTAGAAGTTCTCCGAAACAAGCTTTCCTTCAGCGTCGGAAAGTTTCAGACGGATGAAGTATGTATCGGTAAGCATATCGGCATCGGCCTGGACTTCAAAACAGTCAACTGTCTGATCCTCAACCGCATCCACAGCAATGCTCTTCTCCCACTGGAGTTTGCCGTTCTGGTCCAGAACCTGCGCAAGCACCGTTAGATTCCTGCAGTCTCCCGCACGGTAGTTCACAACCTCTATATGATTGTTGCTGGCATTCCACTGCACGTGCAAAGGTTCGCAGGCCTTCTTGCAGCCGAAATATGCCGCTGTAGGGTCCAGATAGTAGTCATATGTCTGCCATACGTTTGAAGGCCATGCCGGATGGCTCATCCAAAGAAGCAGGCCGCGGCGTGCATAGCTTCGGCTCTCGAACATTGCACGATAGCCGTTATAGTTAATCCACTGCGCCCACTGGGTGAACTGCTGTGCGCTCTGCGGCTCTCCGAATGCCTTGTGAAGCATGTCGTTGAAGCTGCTTGCACTCTGTGCGGACTTAAGGCAATAGTCGTGAAGACCGTACGCATTGTTCGGATGCTCTACGGTGTTCAGCGGCCACATCTCGCTCTCCTTCATGCTAAGCACCATGCTCTCGTAGTTCATAACGTTAGGCATGCCGCGCTCTGAATGCATCTTGTCCGCACCCCAAAGGTTATAGTATTCCTCTATAGGAAGGGCACGGTACGGGCCGCCACCGCTCACAACATCGGCTGCAGAATGCGAGATGTAATGCATGCCCGGATGCTCTGCTGCAACAAGTTCCCTGAGGGCGTTGTCCAGAACTGCCGGAGGGTTACCCTCGTTCCTGCCCACATACAGGCCTATTGAAGGATGGTTGCGTATGCGTTTCACGAAATCATAGGCATTGTCCATGAAAAGGTCGTTATAGTAAGGATCAGGACCGTCATAAGGGTTAGCAAGCCAGAAGTCCTGCCATACCATGATGCCGTGCCTGTCGCAAGCTTCATAGAACTCGTTGTCTCCTATCTGGCCCACCCAGTTGCGTATCATGGTGAAATTCATATCCCTGTGATATCGCACAGCAGCATCATACTGCTCTGCAGAGTAATCCAGATTGTGCTCCGAGAAGCCCCAGTTTCCGCCAAAGCCGATGAAGCGTCTGCCGTTCACATACAGTGAAAGTCTCCTGTTGCTTACACCGAAAGGAGCAGTTTTGTCCCTGCATACGAAATCACTTTCCTCCCAGGTCATCTGGCGTACACCGGCCTTCATTTCCACAAGGTCAGAGCAAACGCCATCCAGTTGGAAACAAAGCTTCACGTCATAAAGTTCCGGCTCTCCATAGCCGTTAGGCCACCACACCCTCGGGTTCTGGATGCGAAGCTCCGGAGAATCCTGTGAATTGAACTCCAGAAGCCTGCTCTCCCCTGCCTCCAGGCTTACTTCACGCTGGAAGCAATGCTCTCCGAAAGAGCCCTTCAGAACGCCCTGCACTGCATGGTCCGCATGGTTGCGCACCAGCATCTGTGCCGATACTTCGGCCACGCCAAGGTCCGGAAGACCAGGGAATTCTGTGGAAATGAACGGTTCCTCTATGGTAACGTCACCGCTGTATGTAAAGTAGACATCGTTCCATATGCCATGGTTTCTGCCTCGTACGGTAGGAATCCAGTCCCAGCCTATGCTGGCATGGAAGGTGGCATTGTCTGCGCCCAGGATACCGCCGTTGGCATCGGCCGTGAAAGCTGTCTGCTCTTTCACGCGGCCGGGATGCTCGTTCTTGATGATATGCACGGCAACATAGTTGTCACCCTTTTTCAACAGATCCGTAACGTCAAACACACCCTGTTTGAAGGCGCCCTCGATGCGGCCTATGGCCTTTCCGTTGAAGAAAATGTCCGCCTTCCAGTTTATACCGTCGAAGTTAAGGTAGCAGCGGCCGCCCTTGTCCTCTGCCTTAAGCACGCCCCTGTACCAGAAATCGCTGTTGAAGAAAGATTCAGATATCTGCAACTGGTTGTCGCTGTAGTTTGGATCCGGAACTGCTCCTGCCCTTATATAGTTAAGAAGCACTGTTCCGGGAACAGTTGCCGGAAGCCATGCCTGCACATCATAATCCGCGCTGGCAATCTGTTCTCCGCCATCCTGCACAAGTGACGCACGCTGCAAGGTCCAGCTCTGAACGCCCGCATTTGCAGCCGGCTTTGCACAGCAGCTTCCCTTGCCATACACTTCAAATTCGCTTAGTTCATACGGTTCCCCGTTCAGGGACTCGTGGCACAGAACCCTCACGTAACGTGCCTTTGCGGCAATTCCCGTCTTGGTAAGATTCTGCTCATTATCCTGAACTGAAGCCGCATCGGCCCAGCTGACGGCATCATCGGAAGTCTGGATAGTGAAACTCTTTGCAGGGTTTATCCAGTGAAGGACAGCCTCATCAAGGCTGCAACGCTCTCCAAGGTCCACATACACCCACTGCTCGCCGGCACCTTCGCTGCGCCATGCACTGCAGAAGTACTCCGAAGGCATCACTTTCACCCTCTGGCCGCCTTTGTAGAACTCCACGCCCACAATGTACCATTCGGTATTATCCTTGTCCGAATTGAATTCCAGGCGTATCCTGTCGTTCTCGGCCTTCCCTTTCAGCGGGAACACTTTTTCCTTGCGCACACGGTCGGCATTGAAATACAGAACTTTTGCCTCGTCCGCGTCAAGGCCGTAATTGACGAAGTCCATGCCCAGCACAAGCTTCTTTCCCTTTGCGGGAAGATTGGAATGAGGGCTGTCATCTATAATGATTTCCCTCTCCCTCTTGCCAACAGTTTCCCAGTTCAGCATAACGGACAGCCATTTCGGAGCCTCATCGGCCACAATGCCGTCGGTAACAAGCTGGGCTGTAAGATTGTAATCGTAACTTGAAGAATGATAGGCAGCCTTTCTGAAGGCCAGATTCTCATTTCTGCCGGTACATGAACTTCCCAGCAGCATAGAAAGCATCGCCATGGTAACAAATATCAGACGTTTCATACTTTAAATTTAATATAATGTATACAAGTACTCAAGTTTCGCAAGTTTTAACTAATTGTTATTCAAAGCTTTGTGCATATCTT
>JAKSKO010000070.1 GCA_024401715.1 Bacteroidales bacterium | reverse complement strand
TGGTCTTGATTTTTATATAAACGGGCGTAAAATCAAAAGATTTTATGTAAGTTTGGGGATTGATTTCGTTTCCCAAAAATATGGCAAAGACTAGCGTATACCAACTTGACGGAACTGTTCCGGTAGCCCAGGCCGTGCCCTTCGGCCTGCAGCACGTGCTTGCAATGTTCGTAAGCAACATTACTCCTATCATTATCCTGGCCAATGTGGTGGGTGTTCCCGCCGATCTGCAGGGCACCCTTATCCAGAACTGTATGATCATTGCCGGAATAGGCACCTTGATACAGCTTTATCCCCTGTGGAGGATAGGCTCCAGACTGCCTGTGGTGATGGGTATCAGTTTCACCTTCCTTTCCCTTGCCATTTCCATAGGAACCACCATGGGAATGGGTACCGTGATAGGGGCCGTTATCGTGGGCGGCATCTTCGAGGGCATCCTGGGCCTTTTCGTGAAATACTGGATTAAGCTGGTCCCTCCCATCGTTGCGGCAACCGTGGTGACGGCAATAGGTTTCTCCCTTCTGCCTATAGGGGCCAACAGCTTTGCCGGCGGTCAGGGCAGCGCCGATTTCGGCGACGTCCATAACTGGATAGTGGGCTCGATCACCCTTCTCACCTGCCTGCTGTGCCAGGTCTTCGGCCGTGGATTCTTCCGTTCACTGTCGGTTCTTATGGGCCTGATTGTGGGTTATATCGTTGCCCTGTTCATGGGAATGGTGGACTACAGTGCGCTGAATGGCATAGGTTTCATTTCCCTTCCTACTCTGCTTCCGTTCAAGCCGGAGTTCCATGCCGGTGCCATTCTTTCCGTGATTGCAATCTATATGGTTAGCGCCACCGAGACCATAGGCGACACCAGCGCCCTTTGCGCAGGAGCCCTGAAGAGGCAGCCAAGCAACAAAGAGCTGGGTGGCAGTATTGCCTGTGACGGTTTCGTGAGTTCTGTTGCCGGTCTTTTCGGCTGCACCCCAATCACATCTTTCAGCCAGAATGTGGGCCTGGCGGCAATGAGCGGTGTTGTGAACCGTTTCACAATTGCCACAGGCGCCATCATAATGATATTGGGCGGTATCTTCCCTGCTGTGGGTTCCGTCCTCACCACCATCCCTCAGGCTGTCCTTGGCGGCTGCACCATTATGATGTTCGGCAGCATACTTTTCGCCGGCTTCGACATGATAGCCAAATGCGGATTCGGAAACAGGAACATGGTGATAGTGAGCGTTGCCCTAAGCATTGGCCTGGGCTTCACTTCGGCCTCCCAGATGTTTGACATCTTCCCGCAGATCATCCGCATAATCTTCGCCGAGAACTGCGTTGCGGCCGTCTTCCTCCTGGCAGTCCTGCTGAACCTTCTCCTCCCTAAAGAGAAATAAGCGCCGGGAGAATATTATCCCAGATAAGGTTCAGAACGTCCTGCATGGCATTGTCGTGGGCTGTTGTGATAACCACGGCATCCTGCTCTGGCAATACTATGATATACTGGCTGCTGGCACCATCGGCCCTGAAAGCGGGGTTATCCTGGTATTTTGTTTCCCAAGGCTGGGCATAAGACGTTGCAATCATCAATATAATCAATTTCTGTTTATCTTTGCCCCTATGAAAAGAATCTCGGCAATTATTCTGGCACTTTGTGCCGTTATCCCCAGCCTTGCACAAAACGCATTCACCGGCCGATGGCACGGCAAGCTAAGCGTAGGGCAGACAAGCATAACCATTGTTTTCAACATATCGGAAAACGGGGACGGAAGCCTGGCATGCACCATGGACAGCCCGGACCAGGGAGCCACGGGCATAGCCGCCAGAGTTGACGGGGCAAGCGGTTGCAACATAGAGATAAGCATACCTTCGCTTGGCGCCGGATACAAGGGCAGCATCTTCATGGGGTCTCTGCTGGGAACTTTCACGCAGATGGGACGGGACTTTCCCCTCACCCTTGCAAAAGGAGAGGAGAAGCTGAAGCGCCCGCAAACGCCGCAGCCGCCTTTCCCCTACACCACCCGGGATGTAAGCTTCACCAATGCCGATGCCGGCGCAACGCTTGCCGGAACGCTAGTTATCCCGCAGGGTGCATCGGCCGATACTCCGGTTGTGATAATGGTTACGGGCAGCGGGCTGGAGAACAGGGACGAGGAGATTTTCGACCACAAGCCTTTCCTTGTGCTGGCAGATTTTCTGGCGCGGCACGGGGTGGCATCACTGCGTTACGACGACAGGGGCTATGGTGAATCCAAGGGCGGCGAAATAAGAAATGCCACTACGCTTGATTTCCGCGATGACGCCAAATCTGGCATAGAGTTCCTTAGGCAGACGGGACTCTTCGGCAAGATAGGAGTGCTGGGCCACAGCGAGGGAGCAAGCATAGCTTTCATGCTTGGGGCATCGGGAGACTGCGATTTTGTGATAAGTCTTGCCGGCATAGGGGTGAAGGGAGAGGAGGCGCTGCTTGCCCAGGCCAACAAGGTGCTGGAGCTTGCCGGAACGGACCAGAGATACACCCTGCAGCAATACAGACAGCTGCTGTCATCGCAGAACAGCCCGTGGATGGACTGGTTTGCCGCCTACGACCCTCAGGCCGATATCAGGGCCTGCAATTGTCCGGTCTTTGCCGCAAACGGGGACAAAGATATCCAGGTGATATCGGCCCTTAACCTTGCTGCAATAAGGAATCTTCTGCCCCGTAACGATGCCAACCGCGTGACGGAATACCCGGGCCTGAACCACCTGTTCCAGCACTGCACCACAGGCAACGTCACCGAATACCGTGGCATAGAGGAAACCATCTCTGCCCAGCTTCTCCAGGACCTGGCCGATTGGTGCGGGAGGCTGTAGCGGGAATCTGTAGTGGTAGCCTGGTGCGGGCGACTGCGATGGTAGGCTGTAGCGGGAGACTGCGTTGGTAGCCTGCGGTTACGGGAAACGGAAGCCGGGGCTATTCTGCGGATCGTGGCTTGATTGTGGCGGCGTAGGCGCTGTTGCACAGGCCCAGAACTGCTGATACGATGAACAGGGTCTCAACTCCCAAGGCCTTCCATATCCATCCGCCAAGCAGGGCGATGAAAATGGTGATGAGGTGGTTCACCGATATGCCGGTGGAAATTGTTGCCCTCATCTCTTCCTGGCTGTCAGAAATGTCCTGTACATACACGTTGGAGGCCATCGACGCCAGTGATATCACAGAATCCATCACGTAGTTCACGCAGCACACGATCATGGCCGTGTGCATGTCAAAGATGTGATGTGCAAAGCCGTAGAAGAAGCACACTATCACCAGCAGGAGCGTATCGGCAATCATCACCGCCTTGTATCCCACCTTGTCTATGATCTTTCCCACGAGAGGGGAAATCAAAAAGCAAGAAATGGCCGAAACGGCGAAAAGTATGCTTATCAGCTTGGCATCGGCACCATAGAACAGAATGAGCACATACGGGCCGAAGGTGAAGAACACCTGCTTGCGGGCACCGTAGAAAATCTCCAGCAGATAGTATTTGCGGAACTTGCGCCTGAAATAGAAGCGGCTCTTGTTCTTGTCGGCCGTACTTTTGCCGTGGAGCCTAAAGGCCACAAGCATGGCCAGCAGAAGGCATACCGCGGCGGCAAGAAAGATGTTTTTATACAGCCCTGCATCAACCGCTGTGCCCAGATATGCCAGGACGGCGGCCACTATTATGAATCCCAGCAGGTTGCCAATCTGATAAACGGAATTCTGCCATCCCAGGGCCCTTCCGCCATGGCCCGCGTTGGAATATTCAAGGCTTAGCGTACTGCGCATGCCTATCTGCATGTGCTCGCCCATGGAATAGATGAAAATCACCGCCATCACAAGTAACTTCTGCGGCATCACGTAGGCCTGTGCGAACATGCCCAGCACCATTATCACCATGCCGGCCTTGTATATCCTTTCGGCCGAACTGCGGTAAAAGACGGCCAGCACCAGCACAAGCAGGAAGCCCGGCAGTTCACGGAAAAACTCGGCAAGACCCCTGTCCAGCTGGTTCATCGTCACAATCTCGGCCAGATAATTGTCAATCACCCCCTTATACAGGCCGAATCCTAGGGCCGACAGCATAAGCGACGCCAGTAGCGCCTTATATCCCGAATCTGATTTGAATGTTTCCATAGCGCCGACAAAGATAACCAGAATTGGCCACTGTCACAAAAATATCCGTTTCTGTCCACGTAAAAGGCCGTTTTTGTGGAAACAAACGCAAATTTCCCCGTTCTATCCACACAGAAGGCCGTTTTTGTGGATACAAACCCCGGTAATAGAGGAAGCGTCCCCTAGGGCCACCAAACAAAAAAGCCGCCGGATGGCGACTTTTTTGCTTGGTGGTCCCTGAGGGACTTGAACCCACGACCAACGGATTATGAGTCCGCTGCTCTAACCAACTGAGCTAAGAGACCGTTATGTAGGGCGAAGATACGAAAGAAATCCAAGATTTCCAAGGCGCCCGCGCCCTACATTATTATTTCAACTTCGATAATTAACCGAGTTTGATTGAAACATCCACACCGCTAGGAAGCTCAAGCTTCATAAGGGCGTCAACTGTCTTCTGAGTTGACTCGTGGATATCCAACAGACGGCAGAATGAGTTGAGTTCGAACTGCTCGCGGCTCTTCTTGTTAACGAAAGTAGAGCGGTTTACAGTAAAGATCTTCTTATCGGTAGGAAGTGGAATAGGACCATTCACACGTGCACCGGTAGCAGATACAGTCTCAACGATCTTCTTAGCTGATTTGTCAACCAGCATGTGGTCGAAGGATTTGAGTTTAATTCTGATAATCTGACCCATATCTTTAATTTTTTAATTCGTTAATAGAAGATTATTCGTCATCGTCACTTGCCTTGTAACCGCTCTTCTCGATGATCTCTTTAGCAAGACCTGCAGGAACCTCTGCGTAGTGGTCGAAGGTCATTGTTGAAGTTGCACGACCGGAAGAAATGGTACGAAGGATAGTTACATAACCAAACTGCTCTGAAAGTGGAACGAACGCTTTAACGATACGTGCACCAACAGTTGAGTCCATTGCGTTGATCTGACCACGACGGCGGTTAAGGTCACCTACGATATCACCCATGTAGTCCTCTGGGGTAACAACCTCCAGGCTCATGATAGGCTCCAGGATAACCGGTTTAGCCTTAGGACATGCGTGACGGAATGCCATACGTGCTGCGATCTCGAATGAAAGCTGGTCTGAGTCCACAGGGTGGAACGAACCGTCTTTGAGAGTAACTTTGAGTGAAGGAACCTCGTAACCTGCAAGTACACCGTTTGCCATTGCGCTCTTGAAGCCTTTCTCAACAGCTGGGATGAACTCTTTAGGCACGTTACCGCCCTTAACCTCATCGATAAACTCAAGACCGAGTTTGCCCTCGTCTGCAGGACCGATCTCAACGATGATATCGGCGAACTTACCACGACCACCAGACTGTTTCTTGAACACCTCACGGTGCTGAACAGGCATTGTGATGGCCTCTTTGTAGTTAACCTGAGGAGCGCCCTGGTTGATATCCACACCGAACTCACGACGGAGACGGTCTACGATGATATCAAGGTGAAGCTCACCCATACCGCTGATGACAGTCTGACCTGTCTCGTGGTCTGATTTAACTGTGAAGGTAGGATCCTCCTCTGCAAGTTTTGCAAGGGCGATACCAAGTTTATCAAGATCTTTCTGAGTCTTAGGCTCTACAGCAAGACCGATAACCGGATCCGGGAACTCCATAGACTCAAGAGTGATAGGAGCATTCTCGAAACAGATGGTATCACCTGTGCGAAGGTCTTTGAAACCAACGGCAGCGCAGATATCACCAGCCTCTACGAACTCGATAGGGTTCTGCTTGTTAGAGTGCATCTGGTAAAGACGTGCAACACGCTCTTTCTTGTCTGAACGGGTGTTCAGTACATAAGAACCTGCGTCAAGTTTACCTGAATATGCGCGAAGGAATGCCAGACGACCTACGAATGGGTCTGTAGCAATCTTGAACACGAGTGCGCTGAATGGCTCTGCAGCTGAAGGTTTGCGCTCCTCTTCGTCACCGGTCTTAGGGTTGACACCTGTAACTGAACCTTTGTCAAGTGGAGATGGCAGGTAACGCATAACTGCGTCAAGAAGGAACTGAACGCCTTTGTTCTTGAATGAAGAACCGCAGCATGCAGGGATGATTGCCATGTCGATGGTAGCTTTGCGAAGTGCAGCGATGAGCTCCTCCTCTGAGATAGAGTCTGGATCCTCGAAGAACTTCTCCATCAGGCTCTCGTCATACTCTGCAGCAGCCTCAACAAGTTTCTCTCTCCAAGAAGCAACCTCGTCCACCATGTTTGCAGGAACCTCTTTAACCTCGTAGTTAACAAGTTCGTCTGTGTTATCATAGTAGATTGCCTTGTTGGAGATAAGGTCTACAATACCCTGGAATTTATCCTCTGCACCGATAGGCAGACAGATAGGGATTGCACGTGCACCAAGTTTTGTGTGGATTTCCTCTACAACTGCAAGGAAGTCTGCACCAACGCGGTCCATCTTGTTGACATAAGCGATTTTTGGCACACCGTATTTGTCGGCCTGACGCCATACAGTCTCTGACTGAGGCTGTACACGACCTACAGCGCAAAAAGTTGCAACTGTACCGTCAAGTACGCGGAGTGAACGCTCTACCTCAACGGTAAAGTCCACGTGGCCCGGGGTGTCGATAAGGTTGATCTGGTATTTCTCACCGTTGTAGTGCCAGAAAGCTGTAGTTGCAGCAGATGTGATAGTGATACCACGCTCCTGCTCCTGAACCATCCAGTCCATAGTGGCAGCACCTTCGTGAACCTCACCGATCTTGTGGGTTTTACCTGTGTAGAACAGGATACGCTCTGATGTTGTTGTCTTACCGGCATCGATGTGAGCCATGATGCCGATGTTTCTTGTGTATTTAAGGTCTCTTGCCATTTTCGTCTATACTTTAAAAGATTAGAAACGGAAATGTGCAAATGCCTTGTTGGCTTCTGCCATTCTGTGCATTTCCTCTTTACGTTTTACTGCACCGCCCTCATTGTTGTAGGCAGCCATGATTTCTGCACAGAGTTTTTCTGCCATGGAGTGGCCGGAACGTTTGCGGGCGAAAGCGATAAGGTTTTTCATCGAGATAGACACTTTCCTCTCTGGGCGCACCTCCATAGGCACCTGGAAGTTTGCACCACCGATACGACGTGACTTAACCTCAACCTGCGGTGTTACGTTCTCCAGTGCCTGTTTCCAGCTA
>JAKSKO010000007.1 GCA_024401715.1 Bacteroidales bacterium | reverse complement strand
TATTCATCGCAAATATAAGTAAATTTATTAATTTTGTCCCTTGATTATGAAGGCTGAAGAATTAAGAAAATATTTTCCGATACTGGAACGTGAGGTTTACGGAAAGCCTCTGCTGTATTTCGATAATGCGGCAACATCGCAGCGTCCGCAGGCGGTTGTGGATATGATGAATGAGGCTAACCTTCTTCACAATGCCAACATTCACCGTGCGGTTCATACTCTTTCGGCCGAAGCAACGGCAGCATACGAAAATGCGCGCGATGCGGCGAAAGCTTTCCTGAACGCCGGGCACAGGGAGGAGATCATATTCACAGCAGGAACAACATCGGCCATAAATCTTGTGGCCTATTCTTATGGAATGCTTCTGAAAGCGGGCGATGAGATTATCGTAGGTGAGGCGGAGCATCATTCCAATTTGGTTCCATGGCAGCAACTTGCCAAGAGGCAGGGATGTGTTTTGAAGTTTCTGCGCCTTGGAAGTGACAATGCCTACAGTCCTGAAAGTTTAAAGGAACTCCTTTCAGAGAGAACTAAACTTGTGGCTTTCAACCACGCGTCAAATGTCATAGGTATAATTAATCCCGTGAAGGAACTTATAGATCTTGCCCATTCAAAGGGAGCTGTTGTTCTTGTGGACGGGGCCCAGGGGGCTGTTCACTGCAAGGTGGACGTTCAAGCTTTGGACTGCGATTTCTATGCTTTCTCTGCCCATAAACTTTTCGGCCCGACGGGCGTTGGTGTGCTGTATGGCAAGAGGGAAATTCTGGAGCAAATGCCTCCTTTCCTTTGTGGAGGAGAGATGGTTGGAACGGTTACGCTGGAGAAAACAACTTTTGCACCGCTGCCCATGAAGTTTGAGGCAGGAACACAGAATTTTATAAATGCAGCAGCTTTGCCACCAGCTTTGGATATTATGTCTAAAGTATTGGATGATAAAGAGTTAAACGCAGAATTTGAGGCTACAAAGGAATATCTTTTGGCGGCTTTGAAAGGTATTGATGGATTGCATATTTACGGAGATGCCGGAGTGGAGGGAGCAGTGGGCCTGGACAGGAAACTTCCTGTGTTCTCGTTTTGCATAGACGGCGTTCATCACGAGGATCTTGCAATCCTTCTGGACAAGATGGGCGTGGCAAGCCGCAGCGGACAGATGTGTGCGGAGCCGCTTATGAGCCATTTCGGCCAGACGGGAATGCTTAGGGTGTCTCTTCTGCAATATAATACCATACAGGAGGCGCAAAGCTTTATAAAATGCCTTGAAAGGGCAGTTTCAATGTTAAAATAAAAACGAAATATGTCTATTAGAGAGAAAGAGCAGCAGGTTGTGGAGGATTTTGAAATCTATGACGAGTGGCTGGACAAATACGAGTATATCATAGAACTTGGAAAGAACCTCCAGGAGTATCCGGAATCAAAAAAGACTGACGACCACTTGATAAAAGGGTGTCAGTCTCGTGTATGGCTTGATGCCGAAAAGAAGGATGGTTGTGTTTATTTCAAGGCCGATAGCGATGCAATAATAACCAAAGGCATCATTTCCCTGCTGATTAGCATCTATAGCGGCGCTCCGGCATCGGAGATTCTTGCGTCTGATTTCTCCGTTGTGGACCGTATAGGCCTCAGAGAGAATCTTTCCCCTACAAGGGCCAACGGCCTGGTTTCAATGATAGAAACCATACGCCGGATAGCTGCCAATTAAATCTCTACAGATCCGTTGGAGTCTTTGGTGTAGGTTATGAATATGCTGCTTGGAGTGAATCCCTGATCATATTTCATCTTGAATGTACCATAACCTATCATGCCGCTTACATCGAAGTATATATTGTTTTCACTTTCAGCAACGGTTACCATGTGGACGGATGAACCGTCAAAGACGGTTTTGAATACATAGCTGTTTCCGCTGAGGCTTCTTCCGTATTCGTTCGCTTCAGTTCCAGCCCAGGTATAGGCCTTTGTTTCAGAACCTTTACGGATGTATCCGGCAGAATTATAGAATCCATTGTAGACATAAATGCTGTTGATATGGGAATTTTCCTCCTTCAGCATTGTATTGGATTTTCCCACAGTGAAACATCCTCTGGAACTTGAATCTTCCATGTTTGTCTCATTCCATGAAATTACAGGGGTATTGTATGTACCGGTGATGTCGCTTGGGATGTATTGAAAACCTTCTTTTTTAAGTACGGACACCTTTTCTGTAGCGTATTTTTCATTCTCTTTGGAAATAATCCAGTAAACACCCTCATGACCAACCGTTCCGGCAACCAGGAAGAAATTTCCGTTGGTACCGAAAAGATTGAAATGTGAGTCTTCATCCTGGCATTCGTAAATTGGATTGCCGTCTTCCAGTATCACACCATGGGAAACACCTTCCTTGTCTATGGTGCCCACTGCGTACATTTTGCTGTCATTGAAAGTGATTTTGCTTATTTCTCCCTTTGCGCGAAGAAGAGGGAGATGGCTTTCACCGTTTTTCCAGAATTTGAAATACATATCTCCGTTTTCGTCTATGCTGTAGCCGGCTGCATAAATATCGCCTCCGTTAACACACATGTCCGATACAAAACAGTATTCTCCTGACGTTGAAAGGTGGCTTATCACACCGTTTTTATATATGACAGGATCATTTGCGGGAGTATCGGAGTTTATGTTGCCGCAGATATAGTAGTTGATGTTTATTTTTTCTGGTTGCTGCGGTTTGAAACAGGATGTAAGCAGCACTGAAAATGCTATGAGCGAAAATGACAGTATTTTTTTCATAAAAACTTTTTTATTTTACGTCGGCAAAGATAAAGATAAAAAGATATAAAATTGCTATCTTTGTACGTTTATATAAGAAAATGGAACTGGAAAGAAATATAGTGATGGCACTGCGTCAGGTTTACGATCCGGAGATATCCGTGAACGTATATGACCTGGGCCTGATTTATGAACTTAAAGTTGATGAAAATCATCACGTTAAGATACAGATGACCCTTACTGCACCCAATTGTCCTATGGCTGATTACGTTGTGCAGCAGGTGAAGGAGGCTGTGGACGATGTTCCCGGCGTTGTAAGCAGTGAGATAGAGCTTGTTTGGGAGCCTGCCTGGGATAAGAGCAGGATGAGTGAAGAGGCTCTTGTTGAACTTGGTTTGGATGAATAGCGTTTTCCTTGGCCTGGGCTCCAATATGGGCAACAGAGAGGAAATGCTGGAAAGGGCCCTGCAAGCCATAAACCGGCTGGAAGGAACAAGTGTTGTGAAAGTTTCTTCTGTGCTGGAGACAAAGGCCGAAGGTTTTGACGGCAACGATTTTCTGAACCTGTGCTGTGAAATACGTACGGAACTTCAGCCCCGGGCCCTTTTATCGGCATTGAAGGGGATAGAGAGGGAGATGGGCAGGGAATGCACAGGGCCGAAGTTTGACGAAAACGGCCGCCGCATATACAGCAACAGGCCCATAGATATAGACATCCTTGTTTATTCGGATTTGACAATAAATGAAGAAGATTTGCAAATACCGCATCCGCGGATGCTGGAGCGCGATTTTGTGATGATTCCTTTGAATGAAATAAGAAACAATTAGAAAATATGACACAAGAAGAACTTTTTAAAATCCTGGTTGCTCACTGTAAGGAGTACGGATTCATTTTCCCGTCATCAGAGATCTATGACGGTCTTGGCGCTGTTTATGATTACGGCCAGATGGGATCGGAGCTTAAACAGAACATCAAACAGTACTGGTGGAATGCAATGACACGCCTGAACGAGAATATCGTGGGTATTGACTCATGTATTTTCATGCACCCTAGAATCTGGGAGGCATCGGGCCACGTTGGTGCTTTCAACGATCCTCTAATCGATAACAAGGACAGCAAGAAGCGTTATCGCGCCGATGTCCTCATCGAGGATTATCTTGCAAAGATAGATGAGAAGATGAACAAGGAGGTGGAGAAGGGCCGCAAGAAATTCGGCGAGAGCTTCGACGAGACCCAGTTCCGCGCCACCAACCCTAATGTGAAACGTGAGCAGGCCAAATATGACGAGGTTCACGGCCGTTTCCTGAAGGCACAGCAGGAGAGCAATTTCGAGGAGTACCGCCAGATTATCGTGGACTGCAACATCGTATGTCCTATCAGCGGCACCTGCAACTGGACAGAGGTGCGTCAGTTCAACCTCATGTTCAGCACCTCCATGGGCTCTACAGCGGACGGCGCAAGCACAATCTATCTGCGTCCGGAGACAGCACAGGGTATTTTCGTGAACTACCTTAACGTGCAGAAGACAGGCCGTATGAAGATTCCTTTCGGTATAGCACAGATAGGAAAGGCCTTCCGTAACGAGATTGTGGCACGTCAGTTCATCTTCCGCATGCGCGAGTTCGAGCAGATGGAGATGCAGTTCTTCATTAAACCGGGCACAGAGCTTGACTGGTTCAAGAAATGGAAAGAGACCCGTATGAAGTGGCACGTTAATCTTGGCATGGGTGCGGAGAACTACCGTTTCCACGACCTCGAGCAACTCGCTCTCTATGCAAATGCGGCAACAGACGTGGAGTTCAACTTCCCGTTCGGCTTCAAGGAGCTTGAGGGTATCCACAGCCGTACAGATTTCGACCTTGGCAACCACCAGAAGTTCAGCGGCAAGAAGATAGAGTACTTCGATCCGGAGGAGAACCGCTCATACACTCCGTACGTTATCGAGACATCAATCGGTGTGGACCGTATGGTTCTTGCAGTGCTTAGCCACGCATACAAGGAGGAGCAGCTGGAGAACGGCGAGACCCGCGTTGTGCTCAGCATCCCTGCTCCGCTTGCACCAGTGAAGGCTGCAGTGCTTCCTCTTGTCAAGAAGGACGGCCTTCCAGAGCTTGCGCAGAAGATTATGGACGATCTGAAATACGATTTCAACTGCCAGTACGAGGAGAAAGATTCCATCGGCAAGCGTTACCGCCGCCAGGATGCAATCGGCACACCTTTCTGTATCACAGTAGACCACGATTCTCTCAATGACGGTTGCGTCACAGTGCGTCACCGCGATACAATGCAGCAGGAGCGTGTTAAAATTGAAGATCTGCGCAGCCTTATAGACAAAGAGGTTAACCTTAACAATCTGCTTAGGAATCTCTAATAGTTGTCTATGGCGTTCAGTCACCTTCACGTACATACCCAGTATTCAATCCTTGACGGTCTTTCGGCCATCAAGGATCTGTTTTCGCGTTGCGAAGAGCTGAATATGCCCGCCCTGGCCATCACAGACCACGGCAACATGTACGGTGTGAAGGTGTTCATGAACGAAAGCAGGAAACATCCTTCGGTGAAGCCTATCATAGGCTGCGAGGTGTATGTGACCATGCACTACAGCCACAAACTGAAGGATAACGAACACCGCAAATACTACCACCTGATACTGTTGGCCAAGAACTATGACGGTTACAAGAACCTGATGAAGATAGTTTCCGAAGGCCACATCAACGGTATGTATTACGGCAAGCCCCGTGTTACGCACGAAATAATAGAGCAGTACCACGAAAACCTCATCTGCTGCAGTGCCTGCCTTGCCGGAGAGATTCCTAAAAACATCATGGCCGGCAACATTGAGGGGGCGAAAGAGGCCATTGAGTGGCACAAAAAGGTGTTCGGGGAGGATTACTATCTGGAAGTGCAGCTTCACAAGACAGAGGTATCGGACCTTCCTGCGGAGGCTTATTCAAGGGTTATAGAGGTTTACGACCGCCAGAAGGAGGTTAACGAAGTTATTTTCCAGCTCTCCGAAGAGTGCGGGGTGAAGACCGTTGCAACGAACGATGTTCATTTCGTGCGCAGGGAGGATGGCCCGGTTCACGACCGCCTGATATGCCTCACCACCAACGCCAACATAAGCGACCCTTCACGTCTGCGCTATACCCAGCAGGAATATCTCAAGAGCGAGGAGGAGATGCTGGCCCTGTTCCCGGACCATCCGGAGGCCATTTCCAACGTGCAGGAGATAGTGGACAAGATAGAGTCCTACGAGATAGACCGCGGCCACGTGCTTCCGAAATACGAGATAGACCCTGCCTTCATGGCGCAGATAGACTCTTATCTGGAGAAGTACAGGGAAATCATAGATGAGGGCCGCTACACCATAAAGAAGGACAAGAAGACAGGCGAGGTCATAGACAAGACCTATCGCGGCGACGAGTTCTGCCATTCCGTTGCTTATCTGTGCCATCTTACCTTCGAGGGTGCCAGGGAGCGCTATGGCGAAACCCTGAACCAGGAGCAGGCGGAACGTCTGGATTTCGAGCTAAAGACCATCTGCCGTATGGGTTTCCCGGACTATTTCCTTATAGTTCAGGACTATATTGCGGCATCCAGGAAGGCGGGCTGGTATGTTGGCCCTGGACGTGGTTCCGCAGCGGGCTCCGTTGTGGCCTACTGCCTTGGAATCACCAATCTGGACCCTATCAGATATGACCTTCTGTTCGAGAGGTTCCTGAATCCGGACCGTATAAGCATGCCGGATATAGATGTGGATTTTGAGAACCTGCCGTGGGTGCACGATTATGTGAAGCGTACCTATTCCAACGAGCATGTTTCCCAGGTTATCACCTTCGGCACGATGGCTGCGAAAAGCGCCATCAAGGATGTTGCCCGCATCACCCAGCTTAGCATAGACGAAAGCAACCGCCTTGCCAAGATGGTTCCGGACCGCCTAAGCGAGAGGGTGGAGAAGGAATATCCTTTCAATCCCAAGCTGGACGAGCTGAAGCCCGGTTTCAAGTCCTTCGAGAAGGAAGTGGAGGTGGAAGACAAGGAGACCGGAGAAAAGACCATAGAGAAAAAATGGTTCCAGAAGGGCCTGGAAGAGGTGGATGTTAAGATAAACCTGAAGAATTGCTATCGTCTGGTTCCGGAATTCAAGGAAGAGCTTGCCAACGGACCGGAGGTGAACAAGGAGGTTCTTTACTATGCCCAGAAGCTGGAGGGAAGCGTGCGCCAGGTGGGTGTGCATGCCTGCGCCACAATCATAGGCAGGGGAGACCTCACGGATTACATTCCTATTTCCATTGCCAAGGACAAGGAAACGGGAGAGGATATGTGGATTTCCCAGTATGACGGCCACTTCATAGAGGAGGTGGGCATGCTGAAGATGGACTTCCTGGGTTTGAACACCCTAAGTATCATCAAGGAGTGCATGAACACCATCAAGGCCAGAAGGGGAGAGGAATTCGACATTGAAAAGATTCCTATCGACGACCCTCTAACCTATCAGCTTTACGGCCGTGGAGACACGGACAGCGTGTTCCAGTTCGAGTCTCCGGGCATGAAAAAGTGGCTGCAGAAGCTTCAGCCTTCGCGTTTCGAGGACCTCATAGCCATGAACGCCCTCTACCGTCCGGGTCCTATGGATTACATCCCGGATTTCGTAGACCGCAAGCTGGGCGTTGCCCCTATCGTGTATGACCTGCCGGATATGGAGAAGTATCTGGCCGATACATATGGTGTTACGGTTTACCAGGAGCAGGTGATGCTTCTAAGCCGCCAGCTGTCCTCTTTCACCAAGGGTGAGGCGGACAAGCTGCGTAAGGCCATGGGTAAGAAGCAGATAGCCGTGATGCAGGAGCTGAAGGAGAAGTTCATGAAGAACGGTGTTGCCAACGGCCATCCGGAGAAGGTTCTGGACAAGATATGGAAGGATTGGGAGAAATTCGCCCAGTATGCCTTCAATAAGAGCCACGCAACCTGCTATGCCTGGGTAAGCTACCAGACAGGCTATCTGAAGGCCCACTACACGGCCGAATTCCTTGCCGCCAACCTCACCTGCAATCTCTCCAAAATGGATGAGATCAAGAAGATAATGGCCGATTGCAAGGCCCACAAGATAAAGGTTCTGAACCCAGATGTGAACGAGTCGGACAACAAGTTCACTGTAAATGCTGCGGGTGACATACGCTTCGGCCTAAGCGGTATAAAGGGCTTCGGAGACAACGTTGTGCAGGAACTTCTAAGGGAAAGGGACGAGAACGGTCTCTTCACCGATATCTACGATTTCGCAGAGCGAATGTCCTCCATGATGAGCAAGCGCACCTTCGAGAACCTGCTTTATTCCGGTGCCTTCGACAGTTTCGGCATTCCGCGCTGGCAGTACCGCATGCCTATGCCTAACGGCGAAACCTTTACAGATGCCCTTGTGCGCTATGCGGATATGGTGAAGAACGATAGCTATGACGAGGGTGCATCGCTTTTCGGCGGATCGGAAGAGATGAAGCCGGTGAGACCGGAGCTTCCTGTAATGAAGGCGGAACCGGATCTGATGGAGCTTCTGAGGCTGGAAAAAGACCTTGTGGGCATGTACCTGAGCTCTCACCCTCTGGATATGTACAGGCTTGAGATGGAGCAGTTTGCCGGTTGCACCTGCGCGGAATTGCCTTCAATAATAGCCAGGGCCCAGCAGGCAAAGAAACCTTGCAACATGAACATTGCCGGCTATGTAACCAGTTTCGAGCAAGGTGTTTCGGCATCAGGCAAGAACTGGGGCAGGGCAGTGATAGAAGACTTTGACGGGGCCTACGAAATAAGGCTGAACGGCAAGGATTACGAAAGTTTCTTCGCCTTCTTCAAGGTTCACAACGCCATTTTCATAGAGGGCAAGATAGACGAGAAATTCTTTGTGCGTCCGGAAGACCGCAAAGAGAAGGGAGACCCGGATTACGGCTTCAAACTCAGGAAGATAAGTATGCTTGGAACAGTGTCGGAGCAGTTGGTGAAGGAATTCAGAATGCTGGTGCGTGCCGATGAAACGGTGGATGTGAAGGCTTTGTCGTCGCTGTTCAAGGCCAACAAGGGAGCCACAACTGTAAGCCTTATAGTTTCGGACCCGAAAAGCGGACACTCTGTGGATTTCATCTGCCACAAATACAAGGTTCGCGTAAGCGTAAGTCTCACCGAGGCCCTGGATCAGATGGGCATTCAATGGAAAATAGTTAAGTAAGGACAATGGATACATTCAAGGAACTTGGCACAGCGGGTGCTATCAGAAAACTGTATGAGAACAGCGGCTTCAAGGCTTGTTCTAATCCGTATTTCAAAGTTGAGGGAGGCCATGTGGTTAGTGCTTCCAGGCTTTTGCTTGAAGGTATGGATTTCGATCTCACCTTTGTTCCTTTCAAGCACCTTGGATACAAGGCTGTTGTGCAGGTGACAGGAGAGCTTTACAGCACCCTTGCAACTCCAAAAATCCTTAAAATATGCATTGGAGTAAGCTCCAAGCTGGATTATGCCGAGGTTTCCGGCATCTGGGAAGGTGTGGTTGCCGCAGCGAAAGACTTTTCCTACGAGTCCGTGGCCCTGGATCTGCAGCCTTCTCTCACAGGTCTCAGCCTAAGCCTGTGTGCAAGCGGCGTGGACACCAAAGACCCATCGGCAAGGCCGGCGGCAAAATCCATGGACCTTATCTGCATAAGCAACAATGCAGGAGCCGCTTTCCTTGGAGAGCAGATGTTGCGTAAGGCACAGAGTCTCCCACAGGACAAGAGAAACGCAAAACTGGAGTCTTACAAACAGCTTGTGCGTGCATATCTGAAGCCCGAACTCTCTCCATATACACTGAAAGCCCTTGATGAGGCGGAAATTATCCCTTCTTATGCCTATTTCTGCACCAAGGGACTGCAGGCCACTCTTCAGCAGCTTTCAGCCGACAGCGGTCTGGGAATAAAAATATATGTGGACAAGCTTCCTTTTGCAGGAGGCAGCATTGATGCGGCCAAAGAGCTTGGCGTGGATCCGCTTCAGGCGGCACTGAAGGGTGGAGACGACAACTGCCTGCTGTTCACCATACCTATTGGACAGCACGAAAAATTCCGTCATGATTTTCAGAGCTGGGATGTGATTGGACACCTGGCAAAGCCGGAGGTGGGAACCGTCATTGTCTCTCCTGACGGCCTGGAGCACAATATCTAAAACAGCCAGCCTCATCGCCTTTTTTTTATCTTAGCATGGGTCAGTTTTATCTGAGACAGTTGGAACTCGTCTCAAAAAATTTCAAAATAAACAAAAAGCACAAAAATTCACAAAATCTTACATCGGAGCTTTTAATTTCTGTGATTTCAGGAAATAATCTTATAGTATTGCAGCTTGATTAAAATGTATCAAGCTATGAGTAAACAAAGAAATCGCAGCAACATTGTGTTTGCAGACCCGACAGTGGACTTCGTGTTCAAGAAGATTTTTGGAACAAAAGAGTATTCATCGGCAACAATCGACCTTATCAACAGCTTTATCGAGGGCATCAATGTGCAGAGCGTTGAGTTCCTCAATACGGTGCAGGACAAGGAGAGCAAGAACGAACGCACTACCATAGTGGACGTGCTGGCAAAAGACGACAAGGGCAACCATTTCATCATCGAGATGCAAAACGCCGGTCACTATTACTTCAGGGAGAGAATGATGTTTTATGCCTCCAAAGTCATTTCAAAACTTAAGGATCTGGAGAAAACAGATGATAAGAAGTCCAAAAAGCAGAAGAACAAGCGGAAATTCAACTACGACATCAAGGGTACGTATGTGATTGCCATCCTTAACTTCAACCTGGACTTTTATGAGAAGGATGACGACTTTGAAAGTACTATAATCCATTATCGCACCACCAATGTGGATACAGGCAAAAAGATGCCGGCTTCACCGGAATACATCTTCCTGCAGCTCCGCAAATCGGACAAACTTGTGGAAAATGTGAATGAGTTTGAGAAAAAGTGGTTAACTTTGTTGCGTAACTCCAAGCACATGAAAGAGGTTCCGCAGGAATTTGCCGATGATCCCGGCGCAGCGGCCTATTTTGAGGCCAGTCTGTATGCAAACCTCAAAGCAGAAGAACAACTGGAGTACGACAGGATTATGGATACTAAGTACGATATCGAAGACAGCCTTCTTGACGCCGAACTCAAAGGAGAAGCCAAAGGTATTGCCAAAGGCGAGACCAAAAAGCAAGTGGAAATTGCCAAAGCCATGAAGGCCGATGGCGTTGATGTCAAAATTATTGTCAAGTATACTGGATTGTCAGAGGGACAAATCACCGCTCTTTAGAAACTAATACTTCAATAGGAGGGGGGCCGACTAAAAGAGATTTTTGGCCGGTCTCTTTTTATATCGGGCCTCTCCGCAAGGGCTGGGCAGGCCCTCATCAGGCTATGCCCAGTCCTATAAGCTTCGCGAACCTTACAGTAGGGATTTATCCCGTCTTGGGCATGTATTTACATTTATTCCGGTTTGCGCAAACGGGGACGTGATCACCGTTCTGCGTTTTGAGATGCACATTGCACTCCCGTTTGCGTCACGCAACCAGCCGATATTGGCATTTCCCCGTCGCAAACAGGAAGCAACCATGCCTCCTGCGCTCTGAATGCCACATTATCCCCATTTGCGTCATGTGCGTGGAAATAATCAGTATTTTGTTGGCTGACTTGGCCTAAGATAATAATACTTATTTTCTATAACAAGAGCAGATTTTGGACTTTCTTTTATTGTGATGAATAGAGGAAATGATAGATTAGACTCTAAATTGTTCTCTCTTTGAGATAAAATCGTATATTTGTAGTGCTGACTGATGTCGGCATTACATATTGCGAAGGTGTTTTTCGCCAACCCGCGTTGGAAATCCGGACAATTTTCAAATAAAGCAAGGGTTACGGTCAAAACACTCCGCCTGTCTTGTCTATGTTGTATGGTGGGCTTCTTCCCATTGTGTACTTCATACAGAGCGGGTGTGGAGTACGATTGTTTTTTCTTGCTTTACGTTCGTCCGGAACGTCCAACGGGAATTTACGAAAACGGCCCACACCTTTGTCGTTTTTATTAGTGTCAGTTGGTGCCGGCTGATAATGGTTCAAGCGTATGAAAATATTAACACCAATCACCACAGAATTGAGGTATTCTTCGCCACATGTAGCGGTAATTGAGATGGAGAGTGAAACTATTATTTGTACAAGCCCCGGCGGAAATATTGCCGATGATGAAAACAATACTGGCAGTGCATCCGGTTTCCCTTGGGACGATTAACAACAAAACAAAATCATAATGAAAAGGATTACTACATCTTTATCCCTATTAAGCGTCATATCGCTTATGGGACTTGTATCTTGTGTAAAGCAGGCTCCCGTTTTTGAGGAACCGAGGGCACTCGTGGATATTGAAAGCGTTACCATGACTGCACACAATTTCATTCTGGAGGACGGCGGCACGAAGACCGCCATAACGCTTGGGTCTGACGGCTTGAATTTCAGCTGGTCAAGCAATGATGTTGTGGGAGTATTCCCAAACAACGGCAAGGGTACGCAGGTTAAATTCCCTATCTCAGACGGAGAGGTAGAAGGCGGATCAAGTACATCAAATGCCAATTTCACCGGTAATGGTTGGGCTGTCATGAAAGCCGAGAATTACTCTTCATATTACCCGTTTGTTCCTGACATGGATCTTGACATGACGGCTATTCCTGTTTCCTATATCGGACAGGTTCAGGTTGGTAACGGAACTACAGGGCACCTTACAGGCTACGATTATATGCTTACCACGCCTACAGAACCATCGGCTAATGGTAATATCGGTTTCGATTTCAAGCATCTGGGTGTAATCCTTCAGTTCCAGATGGTGGTTCCAAAGGTTGCAGAATACACTTCTCTTTCGCTCACATGTGAGGGTAAACCTTTCATTTCTTGTGGTACGATAGATATCACATCGGGAGGAGAACCGTCAATTACAGCAACGGAGTGGTGTGATGAATTTGAGATTGCCCTTGAGAATTTTGCCACGACAGAACCTAATCAGCGGGTGGTTGTCAACCTTATCATGGCTCCGGATGATTTCTCGGGCAAACAGATAAAGGTGAAACTTAAGGGGCCTCACGCTACGTTTGTCACTCATTTCACCAGAGCAGAAGGAAAACCATATAAGCCAGGTACCGCATCACGTCCGGAGCTTGACAATCTTGAAGGTGGAGACGTAAATATGATTGAGCACGGAGAACAATTCAATATTGCAATCAAATCGCTGGCAAATGGGGAAGACTTCATATTGGACAAGAAAGACTATTTGATAAAGCACATAGTATTTAGTGCACACAGCAGTGGAACACCTTCATTACAATATGTAGATGTTTCCGATCAGAACTCAACCAGTCCTATCTATGCTGTTTGGGATCCAACTGCAAGTACGATGTATATCAAGAGCCCTGATGCACACGTATTTGGAGGAGAGACAATTCAGTACATGTTCAAGAATCTTGTCAATCTCGAAAGTATTGATTTTCAGGATTTCTCAACGGAATACACAAAATCCATGATGGGTACATTCTATAATTGTCAGGAATTGACGTCACTTAACTTGTCATCTTGGGAACTGTCCGGTATTGTCGAGCCCTATTTTGCGTTTGAAGGTTGTCAAAAATTAACATCTATTACATGGCCAAGTGGAAAGACATTCCCTAAAGATCAAGACCTTTGGTGTGGAGAGATGTTTAAAGGCTGCCGTTCGTTTACAAGCATAGACCTTTCATGTTTTGACGGGTGTAAGATAAGCGGGGCTAATGAGATGTTTAATGGCTGTACAAACATGGTAAATATTGATATGACAGACATTGATATGTCCGGGTGCGCAGAATATGATGGAATGTTCATGGGATGTGAGAACCTTGCAACACTAGATCTCCATAATTTCGGTTGGTCCAATACTGGAGGTGACCGTCTTACAAGCGCCTTTAATGGCTGTTCTTCATTGGAATCAATAAATCTTGGAAACTTCAACATCCAGAATGTTACAAGGGCTGACAATGTTTTTGAGGGTTGTTCTGCATTACGTTCACTAAGTTATACAAGCTTCAGTGTAAATGCCGAGTCCTACAGAAGTTTCTTTAAAAATTGTTCTTCATTGACAGGAATAGATGTTAGCGGATTTGTTTCGTCAAAGGCAGTAGATCTTTATGAAATGTTCGATGGCTGCAGTTCACTGGAGTCAATAAACGTTTCAGCATGGAATACATCGAATGTCAAAGATATGACCAGACTATTTGCTCATTGTTTAAAACTTTCTACCATTAACCTTGAAAACTTCAAGACATTTGAGGTAACAACAATGTGCGAAATGTTTGGCGGTTGCAAGAATCTCAAGTCATTATCATAAGGATCATATTTCATCACGGAACAACTGACAGATATGAGCGGAATGTTCATGGAATGTGAAAAGATTACCTCACTTGACTTCAGTAAGTTCAAGACTTCCAAAGTTATTAGTTTTGAATCAATGCTGCAGGATTGCAAAGCCTTGACAACAATAACCTGGGGAGACAATTTTGACACACATTATGCAGAGAACTTCCGCGCCATGTTTGCCGGTTGTAGATCATTGAAGAGCCTTAACCTCAATTTCTTTAACATGAGTTCAGCAACAAATATCGCAATCATGTTTGGCAGTTGTTTCGGTCTTGAGGACTTGGATATTTCTTCATTCACAAGAGGACATACAACCGGTTTGGGTAGCATTTTTGCCGAATGTAAAAACATGAAGGAATTGAAACTTGGCAAAGATTTCGTGTTCACAGTGGATGAACTGAATAATCAAGACGATGCAAGTTTTACATTCCGAGACTTCGCGGCAGAAGTTGATAACGTTACAATATATTGTTCACCTGAATTTATGAACAATCTGCACGCATGCTTCTATTATGGTGGTGACGATTCTTACAAGGCGAAAACCACTTGGAGAAATACTGAAACGGGAGAAATCATGACCCCGGTTTCTAATCAATAATTTTTTCCGAGATATAAAAAGAGGGAGTGGGACTTAAAGCCGTAAGACTTGAAGTCCCACTCTTTATACCTCTATCTCCAAATGCTTCGCTTGCGATTTCGCTATCCTAAAACGAAAGTAGGAGAACCTTCTTGAGTGCGAGGCCTGCAAGAAGAGTAAGGATTTTTTCATGATATTGGATTTAAGTGTGTTTTGTCTAACAACAAATCTACGACATATTGCAATATGCCGCCTATCCAATTTGTTCAGATGTTAAAAAAAAATATCAGAATGTTATTCTGTATAGCGGTCACGAAGGGTCTGTATATCTTCGTCGCTCATGCAAAGAGGGCCTTTCAGATAGCCCTCCAGGCTTCCGTAACGCCTGTCTATGAGATCCAGGGCGTTGCAGAAGTATTTTTCATTAACACCGATGAAGGTTAGGAGAACATCTCTTTCCTCCTGGGTGGAAACCTTTTTGTATAATTCTTCCAAAAGGTCTTTATAGAATTCGTTGGAAATCCTGTAATCGGCAAGGATAAGTTCCCTGTCTGCACCAAGGGCACACAGGATGAAGGCTGCACCAAGGCCAGTACGGTCTTTTCCCTGCGAACAGTGCCAGTAGATGGCTCCGCCGGGGCTGTTCACTATGGTCTGCATGAATGCGGCATACTGAAGCTGTGTATACTCATTCATAACCATATCGGTGTACAGGTTTCTGGCCAGTTTCTGGGCTATCGGTTCCGATGCGTGTTCCACCAGATAGTTGCCGAGGTCCTTGTATGCATCTGCAGGAAAGGACTGGTCCGACAGTGTTTCCGTAGCGGGGTCTATGGTCGGCAGCCATATATGCTTGGCACCCTGTACAGGGCGGTCCGGAGCATAGGTGACCTCTGTTTCGGTGCGGAAGTCGAAGTTTGTGTTCAGGTGGAATTTATCCCTGAGGATAGCCCTGTCTTCAGGGGTAAGGTTTGCGAAACTTCCGCCACGAAGCAAGCATCCCCAACGGATTGTGCGTCCGTCGGGGAGTTTATATCCACCCAGCTCTCTTGCGTTGATAACGCTGGTAAGATGAATGGACTGTGTGGCGAATGTGTACATTAAAGTATCTTGATGATATTGGAGAAGCCGGTGATGTCAAACACTTCCTTAACCTGTGATTTCATGTTTGTCATTACCATCTTGCCCCCTCTTGAAGAAACGCTCTTCTGAAGCAGAAGGAACATTCTGAGGCCCTGTGACGATGTGTATTCCATATCGGTGCAATCCAGCACAATATCCGGATTCTCGTCCTGCATAAGCGGAGTGATGTCCTTCTGGAACTGGTCTGCGTTTGTTGTGTCCAGGCGTCCTACTAGGGTTACAAGGGTCTGTGCGCCTTCTTTTTTGATAGTTACGTCCATATTATTAAGATTTTGATTGCAAAGTTAGAAAAAAGAATTAAAGTTTGATATTGATTTTCATTTTTAGCACGTTGTGGTCGCCTTCACGCTTGTATTCCACAACATCCATCATCTGTTTGCAAAGGAAAATGCCAAGACCGCCTATCTGCCTCTCCTCCAGAGGGGCGTTAATGTCCGGATCCGCTTTTGCAAGAGGGTCGAACTCCACTCCTCCGTCGCGGAAGCTTATGGACAGGTGGTCGCCTTCCACCTCTGCACCGGCCTCCACCCAGGTGGAACCACTGTAACAAAGTATATTTTCCTCCACCTCTTCAACACAGAGGCGTATTTTGAATTTGAGGTCGTCTCCCAAACCTACGACCTCGTCGCTCTGCATAATGCTCTCGATTATGTCGGAATTTCTGCCTTCAATCGGGTCGAATCTTTTAATCATGGTTGAATACTTTATCTATTAGTTCTACAAATTCCTGATATGCAAAAGTGTCTTTCAGCTCTGAAAGTGATGCTGCAAGGCCCCTGTAATGCCATTCATGGTCCGGTTTGCCGTTCGGTGCATGGAAAATCTTCCACAAATTGTCTCCTACGGTCATGTAATCGCGGTATATTGCCCTCATGTTGGACAGTTTGTCTCCCAGGGCAACAATCTTTGCATCATGAGGCGCGGCAGCCAGGCGGTCTATTGCAGCCTGTTTGCGTGCATGCCATGTGTCGCACTCTGCACCTTCAATAACCACGTCCGATTCTGAATGTACCAGTCTTGCCACCCTTTCGCCGACTTCGGCTTGTATCGGTTCGATGGTGGTATCGGTATCTTCTACGGTGTCGTGCAGGGCCGCAGCGGCAAGCATCTCCTGGTCCGGGGTGATTGTGGCCACAATTTCCATGGCTTCCATGGTGTGAACGATGTAAGGGAATCCCTTTCCGCGGCGCTCTGTGCCGGCATGTGCTTTTGTGGCGAATATTATGGCCTTGTCCAGAAGGCTTGTTTCAAGTTTTGCGTTCATCTTATTTCAAAATACCTAGTTTTTTTGCGTCTTCAATTATTCTGCGGGCCCTTTCCTGGTTGTAATCCGATTCTCCGTACAGAGTGTCGTAGAAAAGTTTCACGAACGGTTCACCGCTGCCGGATCTGATGATTTTTGCAAGAATGAGGTTCTGCAGGGCAACAGAGCTGCTTATGATGTCAATGTCTGTGTTTCCAAGCTGATAGACTGCCAGCTGATATGCGGAGTCTCCTTCTTCCTTTATCATCTTTTCGATGTCTCCCAGGGTGTTGAAGTGGAAACGTTTCAGAACCTCCAGGTAAGGGATAAGTGAGGTTGGCATGATTTCGGCCTGGTTTGTTGCGGCAATCTTTCTGTTCAGGGCATCGAAAGGATTCAGTTTCAGATAGCTCTTGAAACTGTCGCCGTCCAGGATAACCTGTTCGAACTCACCTGTGCTAACAAGATTCTGCACCCTGCGCCTGTAGTCGTTGATTTCAGTGCGTATGATGCTGAACTGCTCATCGGCCAGCTCCAGCATGCCTGCCAAGCGGTTCAGGTTGCGAAGATACTCTTTAGGAATCTCCACGCCGGATTTGTATCCCGTGTCATGGTACATCGTGGCCCATACATGCTGCATGGCGGTGCGCATCTGGATTTCGAAGCGTATGTCGTTCAATTTCGGGAACTCCGGATTGAAGTAGAGTTCTTTCGGAACCTTGCATATGAAATGGAGGGAATTGTAGCCGAAACTGTCCAGCTCGTGCATTTTCCTCTTGTCTATGCTGTTGTTCCAGTCCACGATGAACTGTTTTCCCACAAGTGCGGCAATCTTGTCCACCTCATCGGAATAGAATGTTATCACGCGGGCACCGAGAAGGTCTGTGATATCGTCTATGCTATTGTATTTGTGACCTTTCAGTTCCAATTTTCCGGCCAGCGATTTTTCCGCTTTTATGCGGTGTTCGATGGCGTTTATGTATATGCCGTTGTCGGATACTATGCCGTTCAATGTGTCGGCTACCACCTTTTCCAACTGGTGAAGAGTTGGCAAAAGTTCACGGTAATCATCCAAAAGCATTGAACAGTGAAGGTCCAGTCCGTAATTTTCCATATAAATAATGTAAAAAACTTGCTAAAATTAGGCTTTTATCGTGGAATATGCAAAAAAATAAGTAAATTTGTGCCCCATTGGCATTTAGTGCCCGATAACGAAAATAATATTAAAAAATAAAGTTATGCAAAGTAAAGGTTTTATCCGCTTGGTTGCGATTCTTCTTGGTCTTGCTTCCATCTGGCAGCTCTCTTTCACCGTGGTGTCTTCACTGCAGGAGAAAAAGGCAGAAAAATATGCTGCTGCTGCCGTTGAGGCTTACAAGGCCGGCGACGAATTCGCAAAAATCGCAGAGGGCGATCGTGCATTCGCTCTTGATCAGTTGACTAAAGAGAAAACAAGATGGTATCTTGATTCCATCTCTGCAGAGAAGGTATTCTTCGGCTACACCTACAAAGAGGTGAAAGCAAAAGAGATCAACCTTGGTCTGGACCTTAAAGGTGGTATGAACGTCACCCTCCAGGTACAGCTTGTAGATCTTGTAAAAGCTCTTGCAGACAATAATCAGAGCCCGGAGTTCGCACAGGCTATCGCGCTTGCACAGGAGCGTTCCATCGACAGCCGTCAGGATTTCATCACACTTTTCGCCGATGCCTGGAAAGAGGTTGCAAACGGCACTCCGCTTGCACAGATCTTCGGCACATATGAGATGAGCTCCAAGATCAATGCCCAGACTTCGGATGCAGAGGTTATCTCTGTAATCCGCAAAGAGGCAGAGAGCGCAATCAGCAACTCTTTCAACGTACTTCGTAACCGTATCGACCGTTTCGGTGTAACACAGCCTAACATCCAGAAGATTGGCGAGAGCGGCCGTATCCTTGTGGAGCTCCCTGGCGTCAAAGAGCCGGAGCGTGTACGCAAACTCCTCCAGGGTACCGCATCACTGGAGTTCTGGACTTGCTACGAGAACTCAGAGATCTTCCCTTATCTTCAGGAGGCCAACGCCCTTATGGCAGAGCTTCAGAATGCCGATGCAGCAGAGCCTGTTGCAGCACAGGAGGCTCCTGCAGCAGAGGATATTCTTGCTGAGGAGGTTGGTGCAGCCGCAGCCGATGAGGCAGCAGAGCTTGCACAGTACAAGAAATCAAACCCTCTCTTCGCTGTTCTCCAGCCTAACACTTACGGCGGACGCATCGCAGAGGGCTCTTGCATAGGTTATGCAAACTATGCCGATACAGCAGCTGTAGGACGTATCCTTCGCGACCCTCAGGTTGCAGCTCTGTTCCCTGCAGAGTTCCGTCCTATGTGGAGCGTAAAACCTTCATCTTACATCCAGGGCGGCAACGTATACGAGCTTGTTGCAATCAAAGCCGCTTCACGTGACGGCAAGGCACCTCTTGACGGTGGCGTTGTTACCGATGCACGCGTACAGTACGCTGCACAGGGCCAGAGCCATCCTGAGGTTTCAATGACAATGAACGCTGAGGGCGCAAACGTTTGGGCCCGCATGACCAAAGAGAACATCGGTAAGCAGATTGCCATCGTTCTGGACGGTATGGTATATTCTTACCCACGCGTAAACAGTGAAATCAACGGCGGTTCTTCACAGATCACCGGTAACTTCACACTTGAGGAGGCAGAAGACCTTGCAAACGTTTTGAAATCAGGTAAGCTCCCTGCCCCTGCAACTATCGTTCAGGAGAGCGTTGTCGGTCCTTCACTTGGTTCAGAGTCTATCCGCGCAGGTCTTATCTCATTCATCATCGCCTTCATCCTCGTACTTATCTACATGGTACTCTTCTACCAGGGTGCAGGTCTTGTTGCAAACGTTGCCCTTATCTGCAACGTACTCTTCCTGTTCGGTACACTCACATCTTTCGGTGCTGTCCTCACCCTTCCAGGTATTGCCGGTCTGGTACTTACCCTGGGTATGGCAGTGGATGCGAACGTTATCATCTACGAGCGTATCAAAGAGGAGATTGCTGCAGGCAAAGGCCTCAGCAAAGCTATCGAGGACGGTTTCCGCAATGCATACAGCGCTATCGTTGACGGTCAGATCACTACCCTCCTTACAGGTATCGTGCTCTTCCTCTTCGGTTCAGGTCCTGTACAGGGCTTCGCTACAACCCTCATCATCGGTATCGTAACTTCAGTGCTCACTTCTATCTTCATCCCACGTCTCATGTTCAACAGCCGTGTGGAGAAAGGCAAGAACATCACTTTCCAGAACAACCTCACAAAAGACTTCCTCAAGAATACTCACTTTGACTTTGTAGGCAAGAGAAAATATGCTTACATCTGCTCTGGTGTAATCATCGTTCTTGGTCTTGTAAGCATCTTCACCAAGGGCTTCACCTACGGTGTAGACTTCACAGGTGGCCGTACATACGTAGTACGTTTCGACCAGACTGTTTCTACAGAGGAGGTTCGCGCTGCCGTTACAGACGCCTTCACAACTGCTGCACAGGCAGATGAGAATGTTAAGGCTGCAGGTGCTGCCGAGGTTAAGCAGTTTGGTGCCGAGAGCCAGGTTAAGATTACTACAGCCTACAAGAACGACGATACTACAAACGAGGCAAACGCAGAGATCGAGGAGCTTCTCTACAACTCTCTGAAAGGCTTCTATGCTTCAGAACTTTCATTCGACGAGTTCCGTTCAACTCTTGACAACCCTAACGGTATCGTATCTTCAGACGCTGTAGGTCCTACAATCGCAAACGATATCAAGAGAAACGCAATCATCGCAGTGCTCATCTCCCTGCTTGTGATCTTCGTTTACATCGCAGTTCGTTTCCGCAAATGGACATGGGGTCTCGGTGGTGTTGTTTCACTCGCACACACAGCCCTCATCGTTATCGCATTCTTCTCTGTATTCAGCGGTATCCTTCCTTTCTCACTGGACGTTGATGCCACATTCATCGCAGCTATCCTTACCATCATCGGTTACGCTATCAACGATAACGTGGTTATCTTCGACCGTATCCGTGAGTACAAGATGGCTCATCCTAAGGCAGACTTCAAGGAGAATGTAAACCTTGCGCTTAACGCTACACTCTCACGTACCATGAATACATCACTCACAACTCTGGTTACAATGCTTGCCATTGCAATCTTCGGCGGTGAGGTTATCCGTGGTCTTGCAGTTGCCCTCATCCTTGGTATCATCATCGGTACCTACGCATCTATCTTCATCGGTACTCCGGTAATGTACGATGCAACAAAGGCAGCAGAGAAAGAGTAATTTCAATAGAGTTTCACCGGCAGGTGATCAGAGACGCCGCCATTGTAGCGCGGGCCTATGTAAGTTCTTTTAGGCTTGTCTCCCGGATATTGCCGGTCTCTTTCCAGAATGAATGGAGGTCTCAGGACCTCCATTTTTTTGTCCTTCAGCTCCGGTGAGCACAGGAAGTTGTCTATAAGCTGCCAGTTGCCGTGGAAGCGTATGCTGCCCTGTGCCCCCAATCCGGCCCCTTTATTTATAAGGTATGGCTCTATTATCCTGAAAGCCGGTGAATCCGGGGTGTCGTTAAAGTCTCCCATTGCCACAATATTGCGCTGGCCCGCCTGCAGAAGGCTGTCCACCATCTCTTTCAGGCATTCCATGGCCAGCATCCTGCCTTGTGATGTTCCGCTGCCACCGTATTTGGAGGGGTGGTGGTTCACAAACAGGTGCCATACGCTGTGGTCGTCCCTGTCTTCGGCGCAAACGTACAGTATATCCCTGCTTCGGATACCTTCAATCTTTATTGTCTTGGACTCCAGCACTTCCACCCTGGAGGTGCGATACAGCATTGCAACGTCTATCCCGCGGCTGTCCCCGGACTCATAATGGATATAACGGTATCCGGCCTTCTGCAGCACTTCGCTGTAAATGAGGGCCTTCAGCACCGTTTCGTTCTCCACCTCGGCAAGCCCTATGACATCGGGAAGCCCGGCCCAAAGGAAAGTCTTGCCGATAAGGGCTGTCTTTGCGTCAAAACGCTTGCGTGTCCAGTGTTTTGCACCCTTGGAAGAGAATTCACTGTCCGAGGATGAAAAGCCCCCGTCACGCCAGTCAAAATAGTTTTCCACGTTCCAGAACACGATGGAAAACAGCAGTATATATAATAAATTCCTCATATCATTCTCCAACGCAGGCCAGTGTAGCTACGGAAATCTTAACGCTGCCTGCAAGTTTCTTGTCTATGCTGTGCAGACCCTGCCTTATGCAGTGCTGGACCTCGCTAAGGGTTGCACCGGTGGTGAATACGTCATCAACAAGCAGGATGTGTCTGACACCCGTCAGAAGCAGCTTTTCCGCCTGTCTGCAGTCCATTGCAAACACTCCGGCAACATTGCCGTCCCTCTCATTCACGCCTATCCTGGCCTGTGATTTTGTCCTGCGGCTTCTTTTCAGCAGTTTGCAATTGCATTCCACCCCCAGAGCGCCTGCCAATCCTTCGGCAATGATGGCGGCCTGGTTGTATCCCCTGGACAGCTTTCTGCTCCAGTGAAGGGGGACGGGAACCACAAGGTCTATGTCCCCGGAATATTTTGTATCGGCCATCTTCAGGCCAAGTTCCCTGCCCATGTGAAAGCCTATATCGTAGCGTCCGTGATACTTCACCTGCCTGGAGATATTCCTGTAGCCTTTTTTGTAGAAGTAGAGGGCGCAGGCGTTGCAGAAGGGTTCGTAATAGGATACGTTGTCCCGGGCCCTCAGCTTTTCTATCTTTTCATTGATGCTTTCGGACATGTCGTGCCGGCCCATCGTCCAGAAGTAGGTGAGAGGCATTTCAGTGGTGCAGCGTTCGCACAGGATATGTTCATCGGTCAACAGCTTGTTACCGCAAACGGGACAATAGCGCGGAAAAAGCAGATCGGCGATATCACGGAAAATTCCGGTTATCATGGGGGCAAAGATATACAATTTTTCATATATTTGCCGTCTATGACACAAACAATATCAATAATTGTAATAGGGATTTGCATTCTGGTGATTGCAGGTCTGTCTGCCGCTTTGCTGTATCAGATTTCCATGCGCAAGGCAGAGAAGAAGATGTACGAGGAGAATATTGACAGGACGCTTGTTTCCCAGCTGGATGTTATAAAATCCACAATCACAGCAGAGAACACCAAGCTGCAGAAGCAGAGCGAGGAATCCCTTAAGAAGGAGGCAGTGGAGTCTTTCCGAAGCATTACAGGTGCTCTGGACGAGGATATCAAGCGTATGAAGGAGTCTTTCGAAGCCCAGAAAAAAGAGCATACGGAAAGCACGGCCAGCATAAAAAGCCAGTTTGAAGCCACTGCAAAAAGCCTTATCCAGCAGACCAACGAGGTTACAAAGGGGGCGGAGAATCTGGCAGCCGCCCTTCGCGGGCGCAACAAGATGCAGGGTTGCATGGGTGAGACCCTTCTGGAAAACATTTTCCTGCAGGAGGGCATGGTGGAAGGCCGTGACTTCGACAGGGAGTACACCCTAAGGGATGCCAACGGCAATATCCTGCACAACGAGGACCTTGGAACCAGGATGAGGCCGGATTTCATTCTGCATTTCCCGGACGACACCGATGTAATAGTTGACAGCAAAGTGTCTTTAAGCGCCCTCAGCGATTATTATTCTGCCGAAACGCAGCAGGATAGGGATGCGGCCGCAAAACGCAATTACGACAGCGTTGTGAGCCATATAAAGGAGCTTACCGCCAAGGAATACCAGAAGTATAACGAGAAAAGCGGGCGCAAGACCCTTGGTTATGTGATGATGTTCATCCCCAACTACGGCGCCCTGCAGCTTGCAAAGCAGATTCAGCCCAATATCTTCACCGAGGCCTTCAGGCAGAATGTTCTGATTACAACGGAGGAAACCGTGATGCCATTCCTTCGCATCATACGCACTGCCTGGATAAACCAGGAGCAGATTGCCAACCAGCAGAAAATCATAGACGAGGCCAAGGTTATGATAGAGAGGGTTTCCACCTTCCTTGGAGAGCATGCCGAAATGGGCAAGAAGCTTTCCGATGCACTGGAATGCTATAACCGCAACACCGTAAGGCTTCAGGCCAACGGCAAAACCATATTGCATTCGGCAAACGAACTGGTGAAGCTGGGTGTTCCCAAACCCAAGAAAGACCTTCCCCAGATGATGGACTAGAATATGAAACGGCCTCCGTCGCAGGAAATGACGCTGCCTGTCACATAGGAGCTGAGGTCGCTGGCAAGGAAGAGGGCTGCTCCGGCAACTTCTTCAGGCTTGCCTGCTCTCTTCATAGGGATATACTGCAGATTGTCCTCTATGATTTTGTCTCCGAGGGCGGCGCTCATATCAGTGAGGATAAGGCCCGGGGTGATGCAGTTGGCGCGTATGCCCCTTGCTCCGAACTCCTTGGCCATGGAATGCGAAAGACCTATGAGACCGGCCTTGGAGGCAGCATAGTTTGCCTGTCCGGCGTTTCCTCCCTGTGCAACAACTGAACTCATATAGATGAGTGAGCCGCTGCGCTGGCGGGCCATGAAAGGCACGCAGGCGTGGGTGAAATTGAAGGCACCCTTCAGATTGGTGTCCACTACATCGTCCCATACCTGCTCTGACATCCTAAGCATCAGGGTGTCTTTGGTGATTCCGGCATTATTCACCAGAATGTCTATGTGGCCGAAATCTTCAACTATCTTCTTAACCAGTGCATCCACTTCATTAAAGTTTGTGGAATCGTTCACATATGCCTTGCAGGCCAGTTCTTCCGATACTCCGGCAGCACGGCAGGCAGCCTCTATCTCTGCCAGGGTCTGCTGCATTGCGGGACTGTCGCTTCGGCCGGTAAAGGCAATGCGGCAACCCTCGCCTGCATATTTCAGGGCGATGGCTTTTCCAATTCCACGTGTTCCGCCAGTTATGATGGCAACTTTGTTCTGAAGCAGTTTCATGGTTTAAAAATATTTTCTTTCGTCTTTGTCAAGTGCAATGAAAATGAAGAGCATGGTGGTGAAAGACCACATGGATGAACCGCCATAGCTCATGAAAGGCAGCGGGATGCCTATGACAGGCATAAGGCCCAGGGTCATGCCTATGTTGATGAACAGGTGCATGAAGATGCAGCTGGCAAAGCAATAGCCGTAAATGCGGGTGAATGCGTTGCGTGAATGCTCGCTGTCCAGAACTATCCTGAAAATGAGGGTCAGATAGACAATGATCAGGGCTACGCAGCCCACAAAGCCCCATTCCTCTCCCACTGTGCAGAAGATGAAGTCCGTGCTCTGCTCCGGCACAAACCCATAGGCTGTCTGTGTTCCTTGGCAGAATCCTTTTCCAAGCAGTCCGCCGGATCCTATGGCAATCTTGCTCTGGTTCACGTTGTAACCGACACCGGACATGTCCTCCCTCATGCCAAGCAGCACCTCTATACGCGCCCTCTGGTAGTCTTTAAGGATGTCGTTGAAGACGAAATCGGCGCTGAAAACAAGCAGCGTCATTCCGGCAAGCACTGAAATTGTGGCCCAGCGGAATTTCTGGTGCAGGCCGCGCGCAGCCATGAATGCAGAGTACAGTATATAAAGGACAGCCTCTACGGAAATAGCCGTAAGCTGGTATCTTTCAGACACAAGAAAGTTAAGGATAATCAGAGGAATTGCCACCAGGGCCCATATCAGCAGGGATTTGCTTTGGGCGGCGTCAAACAGCGATATAAGCACAAGGGCAATCAGTATGCCTATGAAAGGGGAGTATACAATGGTTAGGATGAACACCACAATCACCAGGCCTACAATGCTAAGCAGCCAGCCGGAAAGTCCTTCCCTGTACAGCATGAAAATGAATCCCACATATACAAGGGCCGATCCCGTCTCCTTTTCCGCAATGATAATCAGCATCGGAAGAAGGATTATGGCCACAGTTATCCAGAAATTCCTGCCCTGCATCTTGAAGCCGTTGTGGCTCATCATGGTTGCCAGCATCAGAGAAGTGGTTATCTTGCTTATTTCCGCCGGCTGGAACGAAACAGGACCAAACTGGAACCAGCTGTGGGAACCCTTGATATCCGTACCCACAAAGATTACGGCAATCAGCAGGAACACCACTATGCTGTACAGCAGAGGGGAAATAACTTCGTAGACACGCGGCGGAATAATGAAAAGAATAATTCCGGCAATGCCAAGAGAGGAAAGTATCCATACGAACTGTTTTCCGCTGCGGGTTGCGAAATCAAAGATAGATGCCTCCTCGTCTCCGTGAACGGAAGCGTATATGTTCAGCCATCCAAAGACCACAAGCACAATATAGCAGCCTAAAAGCCACCAGTCAATGGTGTTCTTGAAAGAGCGTTCTGTATCGTATGGATAATTCATCTTTAGTATGGTTTCACTTTATACATAAGGTCGCCTTCCAGTATGCGCTTTTCCATCTCCGGACGGGTTATCTCTCCGGTAAGGTACTTTTCAACCATGAGGGATGCCATAGGTACGGCCCAGGTTGCTCCGAAGCCTCCGTTTTCCACATACACCGCGATTGCTATCTTTGGGTCATCCTTCGGTGCAAAACATATGAACACGGAGTTGTCGTCGCCGCGCGGGTTCTGTGCGGTACCTGTCTTTCCGCAGATATCCAGACCTTTCACCTCTCCCACCCAGGCTGTGGCACCGCTGCCCTGGCCCGCGTTCACCGCCTTGTACATACCTTTTATTATTTTCTGGAAATGGGTGGTGTCCACCATGGTGTAGTTCTTCTGGTAGTATTTCGGATCTATCTCCACTCCGTCACTGGCCTTGATGATGTGCGGAATGTAGTAATAGCCGCGGTTTGCGATTGTTGCGGCAAGGTTTGCGATATGCAGCGGCGTACAACCTATCTCTCCCTGGCCGATGGACAGGGAAATCACGGAGTATGCGTTCCAGTTCTTTTTATAGCGTTTGTCGTAAAACTCCGATGTTGGGATGTTTCCGGCAAGCTCTGAAGGGAAGTCGCTTCCAAGTTTCTGGCCGAAGCCGAAGCTGTGAACCATTTCGTTCCATCGGTCAAACCTTTCCTGAATTGAAGAATACTTCGGGTTTTCCAGAATATTCTTGAAAACGTAGCAATAATAGGCGTTGCAGGAAGTCATGATGCTGAATTCCATATCCAGCGGTGAATTGTGCCAGTGGCAGCCAAGCCTTTTGTTTCCGTAATAGAAACCGTGGTCGCATTTGTATCTGGTTTCAGGGGTGAGAACACCTTCCTGCAGGCCTATGAGGCCGTTCACAAGTTTGAATACCGAACCCGGAGGGTAGGAGGCAGCAACAGCCCTGTTGAACATCGGACGGTATTTGTTCTCACTTATGATGCTGTAATTTGCTCCGAAGTCATTAAGCATGTTTACATCTATGCCCGGAGAGGAAATCAGGGCCAGGATTTCTCCCGTGCCCGGCTCTATTGCAACCATCGCACCCACCTTGTTCTCCATAAGCCTCTGTCCATAACTCTGGAGGTCTGCATCGATGCAGGTTACCACGTTTTTACCGGGGATGGCCTCAAGATCCATTTCACCATCCTTGTATTTCGCCTTTATCTGGCTGTTGGATCCGCGCAGGAAAATGTTGTATCCCTTTTCTCCGCGAAGTTCTTCCTCCATGGCAATCTCTATGCCCGTTCTGCCTGCATAATCGCCCGGGCGGTATATGCCGGGATGTTTCTGCATGTAATTGTCATCCACCTCCGAGCAATATCCCAGAAGGTTTCCTCCGGCATTAATCGGGTATGACCTCACACTTCTCTTCACGCCGCGGAAGCCGGGATATTTGTACATGATCTCGGCAAATTTCATGTACACTTCCGGCAATACGCGCTTTGCAAAAATCTGCTGCTGCCAGCCTATTCTCCTGCGGTATTTCCTGTAGTAATCGAAGCGCTCCCTGATATACTCTACGTCCAGATTCAGGGTTCTGGCAAGTTCAAGGGTATCGAATTGTATGCCCTGACACTCTTTCGGAGTAATCATTATGTCATAGACTATGGCGTTTCCGGCCAGTGTTTTTCCGTTGCGGTCATAGATTACACCCCTTGCCGGATAGATGGTCTGGTAGAACATCGCCTGGTTATCCGCGCTGGTCTTGTACTTTTCATCAAGAATCTGGATGGAGAACAGACGGGCAATCAGGACAAGTGCGAAAAGCACAAGCCCGAACAGGAGTTTGCTGTGTTTTTCTATTGTCATATTTGGCCTATCTTTCCGGACGCGGACAAAGGAGATTAACTGTTACCAGGCCGAAAATCATGCTTGAAACTATGCTGGCAGCCAGTTTTATGAGATTGAAAACCAGGGTTCTGTCGGCTCCGGTATCGAAGCAAATATAAATGCCGAAGTAGAGAAGCGATATGATGAAGAGGTTGAATCCTATGCTGAATATGCCGTGCTGGTAGAAGGAGATGCTGTATTCCCTTTCCACAACCTCCCTGCTTATGAAAATCCCTATCAGGCTTTTATTCAGGAATGCAACGGGAACAATAGCCATGGCGTTAAGGCCCCATACCCCGTCTGCAAGGCCGTCAACAGCCATTCCGCAGGTGAAGGCTATGATGCAGTTCAGCCATGTTGGAACGGACATCGGCATGCACATGATCATTGCCGGAAGCAGGCTTATGTAGATATATGGCCCTATCTGGCAGTATCTTGCCAGAACCAGCTGCGCAATAAAGAGCAGGATAAAGCAGATTGTGTATCTCTTGTTTCTCATTGTGCCAGTTCGTTTAGTTCTTCGGAGTCACAGTTTTTCACAATCATCACATATCTCACGCGTGAAAGGTCTTCCATGAACTCTACCTCTATCTCTGCCGAGCTTCCGCCGTGAATGCGGGAGTTCTTAACCCTGGCAATAGGTATGTCGGCCGGGAAGATTGATGAATATCCGCTGGTATACACGGTGTCTCCCGGTTCAACCCTGTCCTGGATTGGAATACCGGATAGAATGGCTCCCCTGTTGCTTACTCCGTCCCAGTTCAGACTGCCCACATATCCGTCCTTTCCTATCTTGGCACTTACATTCACCTTGCTGTTCTTTATGGAAATAGCCCTGCTGTAGTTCTCGCTTACGCTGTTGACTATTGCAATGACGCCCTTTTCCGTAATAACACCGTCTCCTTCCTTCACGTTGTCTGCAAGTCCGCGGTCTATGATAACATAGTTATGCTGGGAAATGTCGGTCCTGGATACTATCGTACAAGGCATGGTGATGAAGTTCTGACGTGATTTCGTCCACTCCAGACTTCCTGTGGCAAGCTGGTCTGTGATGGTTTGAATCTGGTTGTACAGTTCAAAGTTCTCCTGTGCCAGCCTTTTGTTCTCCTCGTCCAGGCGCAGATAATTGTTTATGCTTTCAAAACTGCCCCACACATGCGTGTAGAAGAAGGTTGAGATATGCTCCAGAGGAGTGTCCTCTCCCTCACGTGATGAGTACAGGACGCACAATGCAGCCGCCTCCAATAAAATGAAAACGGCTGCATTAGTGATATAACTTGGTCTCCTACCTGCCATAGGCAAAGTCTCCGGATGAAATTAGCGCATTAGGAATGGATAGTGATCGGCGCCCTTAAGTGCGATGCATGTACCCCTGGCCACTGCGCGAAGAGGGTCGTCTGCAATGTGGAAAGGTATGTTGATCTTCTCTGAGAAGCGTTTTGCGATACCGCGAAGCAGTGCGCCGCCGCCGGAAAGGAAAATACCATTCTGCACGATATCAGAGTAAAGCTCCGGTGGAGTCTGCTCCAGAACAGTCATGATGCCCTGCTCTATTTTTGCAACCGAGCGGTCCAGGCACTGCGCAATCTCCTGATATGTTACGGTGATGCTTACAGGGTGTGCTGTCATCATGTTCGCACCTCTTACGGTGTATGGCTCCGGTTCGTCGTCAAGCTCCTGGATTACAGCACCAACGGCAATCTTAATCTCCTCTGAGGTAATCTCACCCACGCGAAGGTTGTACTGCTGGCGCAGATACTGCTGGATGTCGCTTGTGAAGATATCGCCTGCGGTGTCAATACTGTTCTGGACTACGATACCGCCCAGAGATATAACTGCAATCTCCGCTGTACCGCCTCCGATATCAACCACCATGTTGCCTTTAGGTGCAAGAACGTCCAGACCTATACCCAGGGCTGCTGCCATAGGCTCGTAGATGAGGAATACGTCACGTCCGCCGGCATGCTCTGCAGAGTCACGTACGGCACGGATTTCAACCTCCGTACTGCCTGAAGGGATACCTATCACGCATTTGATGTTTGGTGTGAAAAGCGAACGGTGTTTCTGGTTCACCTGTTTGATGAAACCTTTGATCATAAGCTCTGCGGCATTGAAGTCGGCAATGACACCGTCCTTCATCGGACGCACGGCACGTATTTTCGGGTTGGTTCTTTCGTACATCAGTTTTGCCTGCTGACCAAGGGCGACGAGTTTGCCGCTGAGGTTGTCAACAGCCACGATGCTGGGCTCATCAAGAACAATCTGATCGTTATGGAAAATCACAGTGTTTGCGGTTCCAAGGTCGATGGCCAGTTCTTGTGTTAGAAATGAATATGCCATATTTGTTAAGAAGTTTCTATAATTAGTCTACTATCGTGCAAAGATATGTAAAAAATATTATATTTGCCTATAAATCAATAGAAAATGGCGGTGGAAAAATACATAATCTTCGCATGCGGAGGCAGGGGGACGCGAATGGGGGCAGAAGTTCCCAAACAGTTCCTTAGACTGGAGGGCAAAACCATACTTCAGCTGTCCATAGAAAGGGTGCTGGAGGCTGTCCCGGATGTCCAGGTGGTGCTGGCGCTTCCTTCGCAATACAGGGAGTTCTGGGCCGAAGAATGTGAAAGGCAGTCTTTTGACATACGCCAGAGAATTGTGGATGGCGGAATCACGCGCTTCCATTCTGTCAAGAACGCCCTTGAAAAGGTTCCGGACAATGCCCTGGTGGCTGTGCATGACGCCGTCCGTCCTTTTGCGGGCATAGAGCTGATCCGGACCCTGTTTTCACTTGCCGAACTTCACCCTGCAGTTATCCCTGTCATCCCCGTTACGGACACCCTTAAGGTTTTGAAAGCCAATGAAGCGGGAGAGCTGGAGGAAGTGCCTGGAAGCAAGGCGGACCGCAGTGTTCTTTTCGGCGCCCAAACCCCGCAGCTTTTCCGTGCCGATGTTTTGAAAAAGGCCTATGAACAGCCGTACGACACTGCATTCACGGATGATGCATCGGTTGTGCAGGCCATGGGATGCGCAATAAAATATATCCCCGGGGAAAGATACAACATCAAGCTGACTACCCCCGAGGATATGGATTTCGCGCAAAAACTTTTACGCTGACCTATTCTTTTTTCCTTTTGCCGGAACTCTTTTTTCCCTCCGCTTTGGTGGCGGCGTTGAAACGTGTGTTCTCGAACTCCTTAACCCAGAGCTGACGCTCTATAGGCTGCATCAGCGAGATGAGTGTCTCCGTGCTCTGGATGTATGGGATTTTCTGGATGGTGTTCACCAGAACCTCCATCAGGTGCTCGTTGTCCATACAGAAGAGTTTTACCAGCAGGGAATACTTGCCTGTTACGAAGTGACATTCCACAACCTCGTGAACCTTTTCCAGGGCCTGAACCACGTCAAGGTACTTGTTACCTTCCGAAAGGGCAATCTGTATGTAGGCGCAAACCTGTATGCCCAGTGCCTCGGGTTTCACAAGTAGGCGGGAACCGGTTATGATTCCGGCATTTTCCAGTCTTTTCACCCTCTGGTGGATTGCCGCGCCGGACACACCGCACTCCCTTGCTATTTCCAGAAACGGGAGCCTGGCGTTTTTGACAAGAAAGCTCAAAATCTTTCTGTCTGTGTGGTCAATTTGGATATTCTGCATAGTTTGTTAGGTTTTGTTAAGTGGCAAAGATATTACTTTTTCTTAAATCCACCACGTTTTTTTGACGTTGGCTGGCTATTTTCTATAATGTTTTTTGCCTCTTCCTCTTTCAAACTGTAAGCATCCGTACCTTTCGGCAGCTTGTAATTGGCCCCGTTTGCCTTGATATAAGGGCCGTATGCACCTTCCAGAACCTGTATTCCCTCCCATTGTGCAATCACCTTTGAGGCAGGTTTGTTAAGGGCATCCGAAATCATGGCCTGAGCCTGTTCAAGCGTGATCTTCAGAGGGTCTGTACCCTTTGCAACAGCAACGTTTCTGTCACCGAATTTAATGTATGGTCCGAAGCGTCCCTTAAGAATTGTAACATCTGTTCCGTCTATCTGTCCAAGAGTTCTTGGCAGCTGCAGCAGGGCAATAGCATCCTCCAGTGTAAGGTTTTCTATAATCTGGCCTTTTGCAAGCGATGCGAACACCCTGTTTTCCCCCTCGCCCTTCTGAACGTACGGGCCGAACTGGCCATATTTTGCGGTGATTTTCTGCCCGTCAGCCGGGTCTATGCCTATCTCTCTTTCAAGACGGCTGTAATTTGTCTGGGTGAGGCTTCTCTGCACGCCCTCGTGGAAAGGTGCGTAGAAATCGGAGATTACCTGCTCCCAGGTCATCTTGCCTTCGGCGATAAGGTCGAAGCTCTCCTCCACGCCGGCGGTGAAACCATAATCCAGCACATCGGCGAAATTCTCCACAAGATAATCTGTAACCATCATTCCTATATCCTGCGGCAGCAGTTTGCGTTTTTCGGCCCCGAGTTTCTCCGTTTTCGTGCTCACGCTTATCCTGCCGTCCTTCAGGCTGAGGTTGTGGATGCTTATTTCCTTGCCCTCCTTGTCTCCCTCAACAATGTAACCCCTGCCTTTGATAAGGGTGCTTATGATGCTTGCATATGTTGAAGGGCGGCCTATCTGCAGTTCCTCCAGTTTTTTCACCAGGCTTGCCTGACTGTATCGAAGAGGGGCCTGGGTGAATTTGCAAAGGGCGCTGATGCCGTTTTCGTGCATGATTGTGCCGCTGTGTATATCCGGGAGTATCACCTCACCGCTGTCTGCACTTTCATCGTCGCTGCTTTCCATATACAGCTTAAGAAAGCCGTCGAAAAGCACTTTGCTTGCCTCGGAACAGTATTTTTCCGCGAAGTTTCCGCTAAGGATTTCGATGCTGGTGTTAAGAACTTTGGCATCGGCCATCTGGCTGGCAACGGTGCGCTTCCATATCAGGTTGTACAGGCGCATTTCGGCCGATGTACCCTTGATTTCCGTATTTTCTATGTATGTGGGGCGTATCGCTTCATGCGCCTCCTGTGCACCTTTGGTTTTCGTCTTGTACTGGCGGGATTTCGAATATTCCTCACCGAAGTTGTCACAGATGAATTTTTTTGCGGTATTGATGGCGAGGGAGGAAAGGTTGGTGGAGTCTGTACGCATATAGGTGATAAGACCCTCTTCGTACAACTTCTGGGCAACCTGCATTGTCTGGCTTACGCTGAAGCCCAGTTTGCGGGCGGCTTCCTGCTGGAGAGACGAGGTTGTGAACGGAGCCGCAGGGGTTCTGACGCCCTCTTTTGAATTTATGTCTCCAACGTGGTACTGTGCGCCTATGCTTTTTTCCAGGAAGGCGTATGCATCGGCCTCGGAGCTGAAGCGTGTGTCCAGCACGGCCTTCACTGCCTGTGAAGATCCTTCGGGAATGAAAATTGCCTCAACCCTGTAGAACTGCTCTGCGTTGAATGCGGAAATTTCCCTCTCCCTGTCCACCACCAGACGCAGTGCAACGCTCTGCACCCTGCCGGCGGAAAGTTTCGGCTGTATCTTTTTCCACAGCACCGGGCTTAGTTCGAAACCCACAAGACGGTCCATGATTCTGCGTGCCTGCTGGGCCGATACAAGGTTCATGTCTATGTTGCGCGGATTCTGAACAGCCTCCAGAATGGCAGGCTTGGTGATCTCGTGAAACACTATTCGTTTTGTTTTCGAAGAGTCCAGGCCAAGAGTCTCCGCAAGGTGCCATGAAATGGCCTCTCCCTCGCGGTCCTCATCGGATGCCAGCCACACCATATCGGCTTTTGAGGCCAGTTCCTTAAGTTCCGAAACTATCTTCTTCTTGTCTGCGGGGATTACATAGTTTGGTTTGAATCCATGGTCTATATCAATGCTTAGGGATTTGTCCGGAAGATCCCTGATATGACCCTGACTAGACTTCACCGTATATTCTTTTCCAAGGTATCCCTGAATTTTTTTCGCCTTGGTTGGAGACTCCACAATAACTAGATTTCCCTTCATATCAACTGAATTCTTTTTTGCAAAGTAAACCACTTTCTCCCCAAATTTCCAAATTTTTAATGTAATTTTGCAGATATATATTTTTAGCGGTATGGACAATTCATTGCGCAGGAAAATTGTAAAATGGTTCTGGATTCTTTTCCTCACACCAATTTCAATACTTATATTGACTTTGTGCCTGATTTGGGCTTTTGCAGACATTCCTTCCTTCGAGGATCTGGAAAGTCCGAACACCAAGCTTGCAACTCAGATCCTCTCCGATGACGGCAGGGTTCTGACCACTTTTCATATAGAGAACCGTTCGTTCGTGTCTTTCGACGAACTTTCCCCTTATCTTGTGCAGGCGGCTGTTGCAACGGAGGACAAGAGGTTCTATGACCATTCCGGCATTGATATCCCCGGTCTGGGCCGAGTTCTGTTCAAAACCCTCCTCCTGCGCGATTCTTCGCAGGGCGGCGGCAGTACCATAACCCAGCAGCTTGCCAAAACGCTGTATCCGCGTGCCGATGTAAGCAGCAGCATCCCCGGCTGGAGCAAGGTGAAGATGGTGTGGATAAAGCTGAAGGAGTGGGTTACCGCAGTGAAGCTGGAGAAATGCTATACCAAGAACGAGATTGTTACCATGTATATGAATGCCATCTTCTTCGGCAGCAATTCATATGGTATAAAGGCTGCGGCAAGCACATTCTTCGGAAAGCTGCCCATAGAGGTTAACGTGCAGGAGGCTGCAACACTGGTGGGCATGGTGAACAAGCCAACCAGATACAATCCGGCCCTGAACCCGGAGCTAAGCAAGGGACGCAGGGATTATGTCCTCACCAAAATGGAGGAAAAGGGATACATCAGCCGTCACGGCAGGGACTCCATAATCGCGTTGCCTATAGAGCTGAACTATATGGTTCATGACCACAACTCCGGTCTGGCCCCTTATTTCCGTGACATGCTGCGCCGCGTGATGAATGCCAAGGAGCCCAAGCGCAGCAATTATTCGCAGAGGGAGGATTATACCGCGGATTCTCTGCTTTGGGCCGATGACCAGTTATACGGCTGGCTTAACAAGAACAAGAAGGCCGACGGAAGCGATTACAATCTGGACAAGGATGGTTTGCGCATACACACAACCATCAATTACAATATGCAGAAATATGCCGAGGAGGCTGTTGCAGAGCATCTTGGGGGCAGTCTTCAGGACGCATTCACCAGGGAGAACCGCTACAAGGTGAACCGTCCTTTCGCAGATGACACTCCGAAAGAGACCATAGACCTGCTGATGAAACAGGCCCGCAAGTGGAGCGACCGTTACCGCAGCATGAAGAATGCCGGCTATTCGGAGAGTGAGATCATGAAGTCTTTCAACCAGAAGACAGAGATGAAGATCTTCGCATGGAAGACAGAAAAGGACGCATTCGGCCGCAAGACTGTGGTGGGCAAGGCAATAGATACGCTTATGACGCCGAACGACTCCATCCTCTACTACAAGGGCATCATACGCGCCGCCTTTATGGCCGTTGAACCTTTCACAGGTGAGGTGAAGGCTTATGTGGGCGGCCCTAACTACAGGTATTTCAAATATGACAACGTGCGCCAGGGCAAGCGTCAGGTGGGTTCAACAGTGAAACCTTTCCTCTACACTCTTGCAATGCAGGAGGGCATGTCCCCTTGCGACCGCGTTGTGAATGTGCCGCAGACCTTCGATATCGTGGGACAGGACGAGACCTGGACGCCAAGGAGTACGGATAAGGATGAGTGGATTGGCCAGAGCGTTACCTTGAAGTGGGGTCTTATGAAGTCTTCAAACAACATTTCGGCCTACCTTATGAAGCAGTTCGGCCCGGCCGCAATGGTGCAGATGATGCGGAGAATGGGTATCAGTTCGCACCTGGACGAGGTTTATTCCCTTTGTGTGGGTTCCTGCGACGTTTCTCTCTACGAGATGGTTCCCGCATACAACACCTTCCCTTCGCGCGGTGTGTATGCTTCGCCTATATTCGTATCCTCCATAGAAGACAACATGGGCAATGTCCTCACAAGTTTCACGAATCACAAGCATGAGGCCATAAGCGAGCATTCGGCATACCTTATGGAGAACCTCATGTCCGGAGTTGTGAATTCCGGAACGGCAATCAGGCTGCGTGCAACATACAATCTTCCGGGAGCGATTGCTGGCAAAACAGGTACAAACAACGATCAGGCCGATGGCTGGTTCATAGGTTACACCCCTAAGATCACCGCTGGTGTATGGGTTGGAGCCGAGGATCGTCAGGTGCATTTCAAAAGCCTCCAGCTGGGTGGCGGATCTAATATGGCCCTCCCTATCTGGGGCATATTCCTGAAGAAGTGTTTGGCCGATGGAACAATAACAAGTGTGGATTACTTCCAGGCACCGGGCAATTTCGCCATGAATCTGGATTGCGGGGAAGATATGGTGGCGGCATCCAGCGGCCATGTGCAGGAAGACAGTGATGATGATAACTTTTTTGAGTAAAAAATGAAAAATTTAGCGATTATATACGGCAGTGACTCTTCGGAATGGGAGGTTTCCATCCGAAGCGGAGAGTTTACGGCCAGCCAGTTCGATCCGGAGAAATACAATGTCTATGAGATATTTGCGCGCTTCGGCAACTGGAGCCTTGCGGCTTACAGGATTGGAGAGAACAGCAGGGTGTGCATCCCGGAGGGGGAGCGTCCGCAGGTGGACAAGACAGATTTTTCCGTGAACGGCGTGCACTTCGATTTTGTCTATATCATGCAGCATGGTGCTCCGGGAGAGAACGGCCAGATGCAGGGATATCTTGAGATGCTTGGCATTCCGTTCAGCAGCTGCAGCTCTTTCGTGGCCGCCACAACCTTCGACAAATACAGTTGCAAAAGCTATCTGCGCGATGTCTCCTATGTGAACTGCGCAAAGGACATATTCGTGCGCAAGGGACAGGCCGTGGATCCGGACAAGTGGGTGGAGAAACTTGGTCTTCCGATGTTTGTGAAACCAACAGACGGAGGCAGCAGTTTCGGTGTAACAAAGGTGAAGACCAGAGAGGATATTCTGCCGGCGGTTGAGGCTGCATTCGCAGAAGGGAAGACCGTTATTGCCGAGGAAGCCATCAGCGGCAGGGAAATTACCTGTGCGGTTTATAATGACAATGGTACGCTGAGAGCCCTTCCCATAGTGGAGATCGTACCCCACACAGAGTGGTTCGATTACGAGGCTAAGTATAACGGCCTCAGTGACGAAATATGCCCCGCAAACCTTGAAAAGGATGTGTGGGACATGGTTCAAGACAGCTCTGTGAAGATATATGGGCAGCTTGGCTGCGAGGGTCTTGTGAGGGTGGATTACATCCTGTCCGAGAAAGGCCTGTATTTTCTGGAATTGAATACCATTCCGGGCATGACAAGCGCCTCCCTGGTTCCGAAGATGGTTCGCACATCCGGAATGAGTATGAAAGATTTTTTAACAACAGTAATAGAGTCGAAATGCAGATAAAAGAATTCGTGCTCTCTGCAAGAGAGTCCCTGTCCAGACTGTATTCGGATAAGGAGGCTGCCGCAATCGCGTCCTCTTTGTGTTCCGAATACCTTGGAGTTCAGGGATATACATACATAGTAAATTCATCCCTGGACATCAAGGACAGTCTTATTGCCAAGGCCAACCAGGCACTGGAACGCCTTCTTACGGGCGAGCCTTTGCAGTATGTGCTTGGCTATACGGAGTTCTATGGCCAGAAATACAATGTCAACCCTTCTGTCCTTATTCCGCGTCCGGAAACAGAGGAACTTTGCCGCAAGGCCATAGAGAAGGCGATGATCATATACCGCAAGCGCAGTGCTTTCGGCCCGAAGGCAGAGCCCGTGCGCATACTGGACCTTTGTACCGGTTCCGGTTGCATAGCCTGGACAATGGCCCTGAATGTCCCGGACAGCCTTGTTGTGGGCGTGGACATTTCCGCAGAGGCGGTGAAAACTGCCATGGGCCAGAACATAAAACTGGACGTGCACAGAAGGCCGTATTTCAAAAAGGCCGACATCATGGATGCAGATGCGATGGCGGCCATCATTAAGGAGTATGGACCTTTCGATGTGATAGTAAGCAACCCTCCATACGTGATGGAAAAGGAGAAAGCCCAGATGAAAAAGAATGTCCTGGACTTCGAACCAGCCCTTGCTTTGTTCGTTCCGGACGACAATCCGCTGATTTTTTACAAAAAAATAGCAGAAATATCGGTATCAAATTCCAACACCCAAATTTGCGGCCTTGTGGAAATAAATGAGGCCCTGGGAGCCGATACAAAGGCGCTTTTTGTCCAGGCGGGCTTCAAAGAGGTGGAAATTGTGAAGGATCTTTGCAACAAAGAAAGGATGGTTGTTTTTGAAAAACACAGCGCCTAGCCCTTTCAAACAGAGATTTTCCGAAATTATCCGTGTATTTTTTTACACGGATAATTTTTTTTTGCTTTGCGGAAAAAAAGAATGAAGATGAAAAAAACACTTATGCTTTTTCTATACGCAAGCCTGATATCGGCGGCTTCGTGTACCAAGGTGAAGACCGATGACGGCAGGCTTCCGGCGGATGCCGATGTCCGTTTCACGGATGTGGTGGATGTGCTTTCCAGCAGCTCTCTGGAGTTGTCGCAGGTGAGAGAGGTTCATGATGCGGTGTCGGCTTCACTTTCCAACGGTTATGATCAGGAATATACCATGCGGGACATGTTCGAAAGCCCGGGAAGGGGAGTGGGGGACAGCTCCCTGGGAACCAAGGCCGAGGACCGTTCCGCAAGGTATTCAAAACCCCTTCGGGAATTGTTCTATGAGTATTACGGCAAAAAGACAAAGGCCGGCGGGGACGGATTGTCGGCACAGGACTATCTGAACTATATCAGTGGCAGCGACATGCAGATATACTGGCCGTATTCCGAGAATTGGGACGGGAAACAGCTGCCGGTGATAAGTTTCGATCCCTTGAACGGCTCTTCCAGCAATGTGGGTTATTATATGGATGAGAAGGGGAAGATGCAAAAAGTGAATGTGACGGAGGAGATGGCAAAGCAGCGCCCGGTGTGGATAGTGAACAACAATGACGATTCACGCCACATGACCCTTGATGTCCTCAGGAAGAAAAATCCGGACTGGGTGGAAGGCGGCAACATCAGGATTGAAACCAAAGCATCTGCCAGTGATGACGGGCCGGTAAAAAGCCTCATACTGAAAGATTTCACCATGACCAGGAATTACGATAACTGGTTCCAGGGAGCCAGTGAGTTCTTCGTGAAGATAGGCAGCATAGAATCTTTCACTGCAAAGGTGGAAAACGACATATACCTGTACAATCCTTCCATAACGGACTTCATTGTGGTTATCAAACGTTCCCAGCTTGGAAAGGCCGTGCCGCTTAACACCCTGCTGGTTAGTGACTGGACGCAGCAGTTGCAAAGCTGTGCCTTCATGATAATAGAGGATGACGGCGGCGAGATGACTTCCTGGAACTGCAGCGCCGTAGTGAAATACAATTCCAAGAGTTACGGATTTGAAATGTCCATTCCGTACCGCTCCAGGGACGATATTGTGTGGCGTGGGAACCTTAGCCGGCGCTACATAGAGGCCGGCGGCGATGTAAGCCACAACTTCGGAGACGTGCGGCTCACCTTCAGTATAGTAGACGTGAAATAAAAACGGAAAGCGAATGGCAGGCGGCCTATCAATGTTAAACCCAACCCGAATAATCCTCTTTAAGCACAGGTGCGCCTGCTATTCCAATTCCTTTCTTGCCGTATCCAGCGCCTGATAGAATTCTTCACCGAAAGCTCTGGTGATGGGGCCTTTAAGGAATTCATAGGCGCGTATATTCTCCTTACGGCCTTTTTCAAAAGCGCATTTGCATATATCCCAGTGATGCAGGTTCAGGGCAAGGATGCCCGTGCGCAGAACCTTTGTGCGTATGGGATAAAGAGAGCAGGAGATGGGTTTCACCCCGCCTTTCATTTCTATGGCGCACATACAGCCTTTCTCCGGGCTCATATGGCAGAAAGCGCATTCTTCCGTTCCGGGAACAAGTGGTGTGACAAGGTCTCCGTCGCTGTCCGTAACGCAGAATCCCTGTTTCGCCACCGTTTCCAGTGCCTCCTTGCCAAGCAGGGGTTTGAAATCCTCCCAGCAGTTGCGTATTGTTTCAGCTTCGTTCCGGCCTATGCCCTTTTCAACATCGTTCCTGTCTGCTTTGGCAAAGATGTCCATGGGGGCTCCGCTGTCTCCTATGATGCAGCATGCACCCCTGCATGTTTCATAATCACAGGCGAAACATTCGCTTATGATTTCAGAGGAAACCAGTATGTTGTCAATTTGAAGAAGTGGCGGTAGCATAAAAATTCTGAATCTGTTCTGCAGTAACCAGGTTAACCCTTGAGGCATATCGGCTGAAATCCTTGTTTGCCACATATCTGTTTACCGCAAGGTCTATGATGAAGGAAGGGGTTTTGCTTCTACTTTCATGCGCATTGGCGGCCCTAAGCTTGTATTCTTCCAGTTCTTCTTTGGAAATCATTTTTCCGGACAGTTGCCACAGGACTTTGGACAGTCTGAATTTCAGTTCTTTTTCCCCGTTAATCGTGAAATAAGGGTTATCCTTTACACTGTTGAAAGAATGCACGCCATATATCAGATGGTATTTTCCCTCTGTGCCCACAAAGGCGGACCAGTTGCCGGGATATACGTCACAGCCGTCAAACTCCTTGGCAAGGGCGCCAAGCAATGCATAGGATGCCACATCGGCCACGGCCTCATTGTTCACGGTCCTGTCTATGGTGAAGAATTTTTCCTGGGTGAGGAATCCGCGAAGGTTCAGGTCCCTGTCCCAGCTGTCATCGCTCTCCATGGTGGCTTTCCATTTCACACCCGGACGCAGGCCGTATACATATTTGGAAGCCAGGGTTTTTATCTGTTCGTCGGTGTAGTCGGATACAATAACCAGAAGTTTATAGTTGTTTGCTCCCAGACATCCCGTATTTTCCTTCTGGGCCGAGAAGGCTACAAGAATCTTTATCAGCTGTTCAAGATTCTCCTCTATCACACAGCCCTCCAGACGCACATCTGCGGGCTGAAGGTTCACCTTCATTTCTATTCCGGTGGATGCCAGATAGTTGGAGAAAATATCGTCCGGAAGGCCGTCTATGCTGGCGAAATTGTCTATATCCGTATCCTGGCGCGAACCTTTCACGGCATAAGAGTAATAGGCCAGCCCTTTTGTGTCCATCTTCTTGTGTATGATGTTCACGTTATTGGCAAAGGTCCATATCTTGCCCCCGGTCATATATTCGTCCTTGTCTTTCGGAGCTTTCATGGCGGGAACATCGGCATGGGAATCTATGCATGTCTGCACCCTGCTGTTGGACACGCTTTGCAGGCTTCTGGGCAGATAAGGATTCTTTGTGCACAGTTTTTCCAGAAGGCGGGACATATAGTTGTTGAAGAGCCTGGTTTTCACCTCAAGGCTCATGTCCCTGTATACAAAATCTATCTTGGAAATGTCGTTTGCCAGAGATCCGTTGTAAAGCCAGGCCGCCTTGCCAGTCTTCTGCAGTTCCGAATTGTCCTTGATGTAGGTTTTCGCCTGCTGCATCCAGCGGTATTTGTATGAATTCTCCACGCAGGCATACTCCTCATCATTCAGCCCCCAGGTGTAAAGGCGGGTGAGTTCGTCCATCAAGATGGTTTTCACCGTGGCTGTGTCGGCCGACGGACAAACTATGTTAAGCATGATTTCTTCGTCGTAAGGGCCGTCGCAGGCGGTTATATGCTGAAATTCTGTTGAGATAGCCATCTTACGGGACGAAAAGGCACTCACCAGGCGTTTTTCCACCAGCCATCCGAATTCGTTGGCCAGCTTGTCCGATATTACGGGCAGCACAGTTTTCATATACTGCTTCGGGGGTCTGGCTTCCTTGCGTCCAACCGTGATTTCAGAAATTCCGTGGTGATGATTCACCTTGAAATAGGCATTGGACACCTTTGTGCTGTCCCAGCTGTATTCCAGTTCCGGAACATCTCCGTTTTTTCTGGGAATGAAAAGGGAAAGAAGCTTCAGCCTTCCAATCATTGTTTTGCTGTCCACATCGCCGCTTATCATCAGAAGCTGGGATTTGGAATCCGTTCCCTTTGCCGAAAGTATGGATGCAAGCTCGAATATGGATATGAAGGTGCTGTCCAGCACATTTTCATTCATGGCCGATGACAGACGCTCTATATTGAAATGCAGGGCGCCTTTGCAAACGGAGACATAGCCGTCTGCTGAAGGATAGATGCCGTGGCGTGAGAGGAAGCCGTTGAAGCTGGGGCTGACGAAATCAACCTTTGAAAAGCCTTCCCTGGCAATGTTCATGAGTTCCTGCTCGTCTATGGAGGAATCCATTTTCTGTACCAGGGATATGTTCATCATGCCTTTGTCGGTATTGTTTTCCGCAAAACAATAGTTTATGCCGTTGGCGAAACTGCCTTGGATGAAACTTGCGTCGTCCTTCAGTTCCGGGAGGTTCGCAAATGGCTCCTCCTTGCCATCCTGTCCTTCAAGAAGTGCGGGAATCAGCAGCAAAAACAGGGCTGTAAATATGTATTTGACTCTACTCATAGCGTAATTTTGCGCAAATTTACACATTTTTTGTTACTTTTGCTTTTCGTTTGCAGAATCGGAAAAAAGTTAATAATAAAAATACTGAGTGAAATTATGAAAAAATTGATCGTTCTTGTTTCGGCTGTCATCGCATCGGCCACACTTGCATTTGCACAGGATTTGGAGAAGGCAAGCAATCTTGCCAAAGAGGCTAACGAGTCTCTTGTAAACGGTGATTTCAAACTTGCCATTGATTCATTCAAGGCTGCTTGGAATGAGGCTGCAAACAGCACAGAGGAGGCAGCTGAAGAGCTTGTTGCCACTTGCAAGAAAGGTTATACAATGGCCAACAACGCCCTTGCAAACGCATATGCAAAAGAGGGTAAACTTGAAGAGGCGATAGAGCAGTATGTTGCAACGGCAAAAATCGCAGTTGAAAACGGCGAGGAGGAAATTGCACAGAAAGCCGAAGAGAAAGTGGATCAGCTCCACCAGGCCATTGCAGGCGCAAAAATGAAAGCTGCTTCTACAGCAAAGGATGCTGCAGCAAAGGCAGAGGAGTATAAATCAGCGCTTGAGCATCTGGAAGCTGTGCTTGCAAAGAATCCGGAGATGGGCAAACTTGTTCTTCAGAAAGGTCAGGTTCTTAACGCCCTCGGCAAGAAAGAGGCTGCAATCGAGGCATTCGAGAAAGCTGCAGGTCTTGGCCAGGAGGCTAACGCAAACAAACAGCTTTCAACCATCTACCTTAAGGATGCCAACGCTCTGAACAAGGCACAGAAATACAAAGAGGCTGTTGAGGCTGCGCTTAAATCTGCAAGCTATGCACCTTCTGCAAACGCATACAAGATTGCAGGTATCGCCTCACAGAAAGCAGGTGACATCAAAGGCGCAATGGAGAATCTCCAGAAATACCTTGAGGTTGCTCCTGACGCAGCTGACGCAGCACAGATGAAAGCTGCAATCGAGGCTTTCAAGGCTCAGCTTAACAAATAATGACTCCGCTGGAACTTCTTGCTCCGGCACGTAATGCTGACATCGGCATCGCTGCAATACGCTGCGGTGCCGATGCGGTGTATATCGGGGGACCGGCCTTCGGTGCACGTGCTGCTGCGGGAAATTCCATAGAAGAGATACAGCGTCTGTGCTCATTTGCATCGCACTACGGTGCAAAGATTTTCGTGACGGTGAACACCCTTTGCAACAATCAGCAGGAAAGGGAGGAACTGTTGCGCATGATGCTTCAGATGAAGGGGCGCGGGATTAGTTCTTTCATAATCCAGGATACAGGCATGATGCCTCTGCTAAGGGAAAACGGCCCTTGGGAAGAGGAATTCCATGCCAGCACCCAGTGCGCGATAAGAACCCCGGAGCGTGCACGTGAACTTGCAGCCATGGGTTTCCAGCGCCTCATTCTTGAAAGGGAGCTTTCACTGGAACAGATAAAGGCCATAAGGGAGGCTGTTCCCGGCACGGATATAGAGTTTTTCGTTCACGGTGCACTTTGCGTATGCTACAGCGGAGACTGCTATCTGTCTGAATACCTCACCGGACGCAGCGCCAACCGCGGGGAATGTGCCCAGCCCTGCAGGAACAACTATGACCTGGTGGACGGCAGCGGCAGGGTTCTGTGCAGCAACAAGCCCATGCTCTCCCTGAAAGACTACTGCCTCATAGACCGTCTTCCCGCTTTGGCCGATGCCGGGGTTATATCCTTCAAGATAGAAGGACGTCTGAAGAACGAATCCTATGTGAAAAACGTGGTGAGGGCCTATTCCATTGCCTTGGATGAGCTTGTGCATGGAAGTGCCGGCCGATATTGCCGCTCTTCCTTCGGTAGGGTGGAAGGAGGTTTTGTCCCGGACCTGTACAAGACTTTCCATCGCGGCTACACCAGTCTTTTCATAGACGGGCAGAGGGGACAGTGGCACAGCAGTGATGCCGCCAAATACATAGGTGAGGAAATAGGCAGCGTAAAGGCTGTGAAAAGGGATTGCATTGTCCTGAACGGCAAAATAGTGAATAACGGAGACGGCCTGTGCATTGTTTCCCGCAGTGGTGAGGTGCTTGGTTTCCGTGCCGACAAAGTGGAAGGGAACAGCGTTTTCTGCAAGGTTCCATCGGCCCTGAAGGCGGGAGACAGGCTGTGGCGCAACCGCGATACGGAGTTCGAGCGCAAGCTGGAGAACGCGCTTCCGCAGCGCCTGCTTGCGGTGAATATCTCACTCTCCTTCGAATCCTCCGTACTGAAAGTTGAGGCCCGTAGGGAAGACGGCGTGGCTGTGCGCAGGGAATATGATCTTTCGGGCTTTGAAACGGCGCAGAAGCAGGACAGAATGCGCGAGATGATTGCCAGCCAGCTGAACAAGACTGCCGCCGAGTATAATTTCACCCTCAAGTCCCTTTCGGCCGATGGTCCTCTTGCCATGCTTCCCGCATCTTTTCTGAACGGGATTCGCCGCGATATGGCACAGCTTCTTCAGGAAATTGAAGTGAAGGCACTGAAGTGCGTGCACCCCACGCAGAATGTGGATGCTGGCTTATCGGCGGAAAACCTTGCACACCCGCGCCGCCAGGGAGAGCTGATGCGCACTAAATACTGCATACGCCACCGCATGGGCCTGTGTCCCAAACAGAAAGACCACCGTGGCGTGGATGCCAGCGGCGGTCTGTTCCTTAAAAATAACGGCAAGACCTTAAGTCTGCATTTCGACTGTGCCAACTGTGAAATGACAGTTGGGGAGTCCTAATCTTTTTTCTCCTCTTTCTTTTCCTCTTCCTGTTTAGGGCTGGAGTAAAGGAAGCGTTTCACCTTCATAGTTGCAGTTTTTGCAAAGGATTCCTTTACAATCTGAACCTCGTTGATATTGTTTGACTTGCGAACGTTCTTGTTCACATAGTTCAGAATCTCCTTCTTCTTCTCTTCCAGTGTGGCATAGAATTTCTCCTCTGCCTCGTGGTCCCAATCTATAACTTTGTCGTCCAGTTTCACAAGTGCAACAAGCTGGCCGTTCTGGCTAACAACCAGGAGATAGGCCATCTGGGTGTGAAGGACGGCTTC
>JAKSKO010000069.1 GCA_024401715.1 Bacteroidales bacterium | reverse complement strand
CTGAAATAGAGCGTTTCCTGCCTAAGATGGCGGAACAGTTCAAGGGCTGGCAGGGTGCGTTGGGCTCCGATTTCGAGGCCGAATACATTGAAAAGGCCTATGCCGAAAGCCCGAAAATCTCCATCGATTATGCCGTTATGGAGAAGACCTCCATGGCCATGGTTTATCCGGCGGACTTCGGATGGTTTGATATAGGCTCTTGGGAATCCCTGTACAATTTCGTAAAAGACAAGGACGAAAACGGCAATGCCACAAATGTAACTTCCATGCTGCAGGACAGCAAGGGCAATTTCATCCTAAGCACGGACAAGGAAAAACTGATTGCGGTGTGCGGCCTTGACGATTATATCATTGTTAACACGGACAAGGTGCTTCTGCTGTGCCCGAGGGACGATGCCAAATTCCGGTATTTCATATCAAATCTGGCCATGCCTGAATTTGAAAAGTTCAGATAAGAAGGAATTTTACTATCTTTGCCAGTCAATTTTAAGAGGAAATGTTCAGTCAGCTGGATTTTATACATATGGGTTTTGTGGACGTGCTGGATATCCTGCTTGTTGCAATGCTCATTTTCTATGTGGTGCGCCTTCTGAAGGGCTCGCAGGCCATGCGTATCTTCATATCCATCATGGCTCTCTACGCTTTCAGGGTGCTTGCGGCCATGCTTAACATGAAACTTACCGCATCTCTTCTGGGTGCCATTCTGGACGTGGGTCTTATAGCCCTCATAGTTATTTTCCAGCCGGAAATACGCCGCTTCCTGTCCACCCTTGGCAGCAGCTACAGCAGCAGGGCTCTGAATTCCACATTCATAGGCAAGTTTTTCCACAAGGAGGTTCAGGATTCAAGTGACGAAACCATCATTGCCATTTGCAATGCCTGCCGCACAATGAGCGACGAGAAATGCGGTGCGCTGATAGTTCTGCAGAGGAGCAATCCTCTGAAATACTATGTGGAGAGCGGAGACAGCATAGACGCGAAGGTTAGCGAACGCCTCATACTGAACCTTTTCTTCAAGAATTCCCCTATGCACGACGGTGCGGTGGTTATCTCCGGAGACAGGGTGGTTGCGGCACGCTGCACCCTTCCCATCACGGAAAACAAGGTTCCTGCATCTTTCGGCATGCGTCACAAGGCTGCCGTGGGTCTCTCGGAGGTGGTGGATGCAGTTGTGATTGTGGTTAGTGAGGAAACAGGCAACGTTTCCGTGGTGCGTGACGGCAAAGCCACAAGAATCAAAACTTTCAATGATCTAAAACAGACGCTTCAGAATGCTTGACGCAAATCAGATATTGGAGCAGAAGATAGGATTCGACAGGGTGCGCACCATGGTGTGCGACCACTGTCAGAGCTCATACGCAGGTACACTTGCCCAGGAAGAGCAGTTCTGTACAGATCCGCGTGAGATACGCCATCGTCTGGTGCTTACGGACGAGATGCGTCTCATCCTGATGTTCGAGGACAATTTCCCTACGGGAGGTTACATAGACACCCTGGACTTTCTGCTTCCCCTTCAAAACCCCAATTCCAGCATAGACATCCTTGCATTGCGCAAATTCCGCACGATGCTGGACACCCTTTCCAAGCTGGTTTCCTTCTTTGAACATTCCCAGAGCGGGGTTTACCCCAATCTGAAACAGCTGTCCGCGCCCATGAATTCCTTCCCTGCCATTTCCCACAGGATAGACAGCCTTGTGGACCGTTACGGCAATATCAAGGACAGCGCATCGGACACACTGTACAATATACGCAAGGACCTTGCTGCAAAAAATGCCGCCGTAAGCCGAAGGGCAATGGCGGTTCTGCGCCGCGCCCAGGAATCGGGCCTTGTGGACCAGGACGTTTCCCTTTCCGTGCGTGACGGCCGCATGCTTATTCCCGTTCCCGCCGCAAGCAAGCGCCAGATATCGGGTTTCATCTACGATGAATCGGCATCGGGTAAGACAGCCTTTGTGGAACCGGCCGAAGTGGTGGAGCTTACCAACGAGATAAAGGAGCTGGAGTTTGCAGAGCAGAGGGAGATTGTGAAGATACTTTTCGAATTCAGCGAATTCGTGCGTCCTTATGTTCCGGAGCTGCTGGAGGCGGCACGCTTTATGGGTTTCATGGATTTCGTGATGGCCAAGGCCCATGTAGCCCTGGATATGATAGCCGGAATGCCGGTGTTCTCGGACAATGATTGCGTGAACCTGCGCAAGGCCCGCCATCCTCTGCTGGAGAAGAGCCTTCAGCGCGAGGGGCGCCAGATTGTTCCGCTGTCCATTTCGCTGAACCCGCAGAAACGCATACTGCTTATTTCCGGCCCGAATGCCGGAGGTAAATCCGTGTGTCTGAAGACCATGGGCCTTCTGCAGTACATGTTCCAGTGGGGCATGCTCATCCCTACTTCCGAAACATCGGAGATGAGGGTTTTCGACCGCATAATGGTTAACATTGGCGACGACCAGAACCTGGACAACGACCTAAGCACCTACAGTTCCTTCCTTTCCAACATGCGCGACATGCTTTCCGGAGCGTCGCAGCGCACACTTGTGCTTATAGACGAGTTCGGCAGCGGAACGGAACCATCGGCCGGCGGTGCCATAGCGGAGGCCATACTTGCTTCGCTGGAGACATCGGGCACCTATGGCGTAATAAATACGCACTACACCAATTTGAAGATGTATGCGTCGCGTCCGGAATCGGCCGTGATTAACGGCGCCATGGCCTTCGACGCCCAGAAGATACAGCCGCTTTTCAAGCTGGAGATTGGCCTTCCGGGCAATTCCTTCGCCTTTGAGATGGCCCGCAAGATGGGTCTTCCGGAGGCTGTTGTGAAAGATGCAGAGCAGCGTGCCGGCGAAAGCGTTGTGGATATGGAGAGGGGTTTGCGTAAGATTGCGCGCAGCCGAAGGGCCCTGGACGAGAAGTTGGAAAGGGTGCAGAAGGCAGACAAGACCCTGGAAAACATAACGGACAAATATCAGAAGGAACTTTCCGATATCAAGAGTCTGAAGAAAAAGATTATAGAGGAGGCGCAGGAAGAGGCCAAGGCCATAGTTCAGGGCGCCAACAAGGAGGTTGAGAAAACCATACGCACCATAAAGGAGAGCCAGGCTGCCAAAGAGCAGACCCAGGAGGCCAGAAAGGGCTTGCAGGAGTTCCTTGGCGGGCTAACCGCGGCAAAGAAGCAGCACGACGAATATGTGGAGCGCAAGCTTCAGCAGCTGGATGCCCGAAAGGCCAGGAACGAGGAAAGGCGCAAACAGCGCGCATCGGAGGGAGAGGCCAGGATTGCGGCAGAGCAGGCGGCCGAAAAGGCAAGGGAAGAGGCTTTCCGCAACGGTCCCGTGTCTGTGGGGGAGAAAGTGCGCATCAAGGATACCGGCATGGTGGGAGAGGTTGCCAAGGTAAGCGGCAAGAATCTTATAGTGCTGGTGGGCAACCTAAGCACAAAAGTTGCGCTGGCAAAGGTGGAGCGCATCACTTCCAACGAGTTCAAAGCTGCTGTGAAAGAAGTTGAAAGGCCCGTGAGCACAATGGTGCAGGATTCATCCATAAGGGAGCGCAAGCTTAATTTCAAAACCGAGATTGACATCAGGGGAGAACGTCTGAACGATGCCCTGGACAAGGTTATGCACTATGTGGATGACGCCATAATGCTGGGTGTGCCTTCCGTGCGCATCATTCACGGCAAGGGAACCGGTGTGTTGCGCGTGGAGGTTCAGAAATATCTGCGCAGCATTCCGGCCATAAGTTCCGTAACCGATGAACACATCCAGTTCGGGGGCACGGGAGTAACCATCGTCACTTTTGAATAGCCATGGATTACATGTTCCCCACATCGGCCAAAGAGGTGGAAAAACTGGGCTGGGATTATATAGACATCATTTTTTTCACCGGTGATGCCTTTGTGGACCACCCCAGCTTCGGAACAGCATGCATTTCGCGCTATCTCCAGAAATTCGGCTATCGCATTGCCATCGTACCCCAGCCAAACTGGAGGGACGACCTTCGTGATTTCCGCAAACTGGGGGCACCACGCCTGTATTTTGCCGTGAATGCCGGGGCCATGGATTCCATGGTGAACCATTACACCGCCGCCAAGCGTCTTCGCAGCGATGATGCCTACACCCCAGAAGGCCGTGCAGGCATGCGCCCGGACCGCGCCGTAACGGTGTACAGCAATATCCTGAAAAAGCTATGGCCCGATACTCCGGTTGTGATAGGCGGAGTTGAGGCTTCGTTGCGCCGCCTCACGCATTACGATTATTGGAGCGACAGCATCATGCGCTCTGTTCTTGTGGACAGCAAGGCCGATTATCTTTGCTATGGCATGGGAGAGAAACCCATGCTGGAGCTAACCCGTGCAATAGAGAAGGGCTGGAGCCGACGCCAGATGGAGTCCCTGCCACAGATTGCCTTCTATCGCAGCGGCCGCGTGCCCCAGAATGCAAAGCCCATCAACGGGATTGCCCCGTCGCAGGACGATGTGCTTCTTCTGCACAGCTATGAACAATGCTGCAAAGTGAAATCCGCCCTTGCGGAAAACTTCCACCATATAGAGATCAATGCCAACGTGATGGCTCCCAAAACCCTTATAGAGCCTGTTGGGGACGGATATGTGCAGGTGAACCCTTCATGCCCGCTGTCCACAACGGCCGAAATGGATTCCTATTGGGACCTTCCGTTCACCAAACTCCCGCATCCGCGCTACAAGGACAAGAGGATACCGGCCTACGACATGATCAAAGACAGCATCATCACCCATCGCGGCTGTTTTGGTGGCTGTAACTTTTGCACCATCGCGGCCCATCAGGGCAAGTTCATCCAGAGCCGCAGCCAGGCTTCCATTGTTGCCGAGGTGGAGAAACTGGTGAAGATGCCTTCGTTCAAGGGCAATATCTCGGACCTTGGTGCCCCTACGGCCAATATGTACGGCATGCACGGGGCCAACCGGGAATTATGCGCAAAATGCCGCCGCCAGTCCTGCCTGTATCCCGCGCCGTGCAAGAACCTGGACCGCAGTCACCGCCAGGTGCTGGACATGTATGGCAAGGTGTGCTCTGTGAAGGGTGTGCGCCACGCCTACATAGGCAGCGGCGTGCGTTACGACCTTTTCCTGGATGAGAACGGCTATGCCGTGAAAGAGGGCAGGGAATATCTGCGTTCCCTTATGCTGGACCACACTTCGGGCCGATTGAAAGTGGCTCCGGAGCATACGCAGAAGGCCGTGCTGGACTATATGGGCAAGCCTTCGTTCAGACTCTTCGAGGTTCTGCGCCGCGAGTTCGATAAAATCAACAGGACCGAGGGCAAGCACGTGGGCCTGGTGCCGTATTTCATATCGTCGCACCCGGGCTGCCGTCTGGAAGACATGAAGGCTTTGTCTACCCATCCGGCCCTGAAGGGCATATGGATGGATCAGGTGCAGGATTTCATGCCAACCCCCATGACCACATCCTCCATCATGTTCGCCACCGGCCTGGATCCGCGCAACCTCAAACCCGTTTTCGTGGAGCGTGATCCCGCCCGCAAAAAGCAGCAGAAATCCCTCTTCTTCAAGAAAAACCAATAGAAAATTTGTATATTCGCGGGCAATAATAAAGAAAATTCATATGAAAAATCTAACACGTCTCGTAGCAGCGTTTGCATTCCTCACGCTCTCATCTGCCGGCCTTAAGGCACAACAAACCCTCAAAGACTGGGAAGGTATCGATCAGATTACAATTTACCATGCTATTCCAAGCTCCCAGATAGGCAATCTTTACATTCTTCCGGCCGATGAGTCTGTTTGTGAATTCCATGACAAGCAGGAAAAGGTAAACAAGCAGGTGGCAGACCAGATGGCTGCATTCCGTCCGATGATAAAGAAGACATGCAAGAAGGTGAAAGTTCAGCTGGTGGATTCGGTTCCGGCAAATCTTGGAGCCAACGATCTTGTGATGAGCATTAAATATGTGGCATTCGATCTTGGCAACAGGGCTGCACGCGTTTGGGGCGGCTTCGGAGCCGGTCACGCACAGACAACCCTGAATATCACCGTCAAAGATGCAAAGGGCAATATGGTATTTGAGGCCGTTCAGGAGCATCTTTCCGGCGGTAACCCGTTTGCCGACATGAGATATCACAAGGTTCTTGGAGACATGCACAAAAACTTCGCAAAGGACATTGCCAATATCTTTGCGGGAATGGACGATATGAAATAAACCTTTTATCGGCCGATGCCGGCAGTGGAGACAGGGAAATTGAAGTAGGTGTCCGGGAAGGGTTCGTCTTTGAGGGTGAAGTGCCACCACTCGCACTCGTAAATCTTGAAACCGTGGCGTACCATGGCCTCCTGGAGAATCATGCGGTTGCGGTACTGCTCCTCTGTGATGGGTTTGTAGGCCCCGATTTTCTGCCCCGGCAGAACATCGGGATGTGACGCAATGCCAAAATAGTCAAAGGTGCAGCCCATGTCAACATCTTTCTGAAGTTTCATGTCGAAAAGGGTGAGATCTACGGTAGAACCGCGCGTATGGCTGCTTTTCCTGGCCACATACTCCTGAGGTACCAGCACCGATTTGTCCAGCTCCGGGTAGAAATATTCCTTCATGCGCACGTCGCTGGTATCCTCTGCCCACGCCATGAAGTAGTCCACTGCACACTGCGGGCGGTACGCATCGTAAATCTTCAGACGGTAGCCCTGCTGCTTTAGTTCGTCACTTACCGCCTTGAGAGAATCTGCCGCCTCACGTGAAAGTATTGCCACCGGTTCCAGGTATCCCGGGATACGGTCTCCGATGAAGTTGTAGGTGCTGTAATAGCGTATTTCCAGAATCACATCAGGAATATGTTCGCCTATGAGTACGAACTGCGAGCTGTCCATTTCCGGAGCCTTCTGCGAAGAAGTTCCGGCACATGAAGAGTATGCAAGGAGCGCCGCCAGAGTGGTAATAATTATCGAAAAGGTCCTTTTCATTTTTTCTTCTAGAATTTCGTTACTTCGCAACAAAAGTACAAATTTTAAGAAAAAGATTCTCGGTTCAATAGCTATTTTGTTTCTATCTTTTTTTTGCGCGTACGCACTGGAAAAGCTTGAGCCAGGCATCAACTTTGAGGCAGCCCCGGGCGAGTATGCTGTGGTTTTCAAACCTGCTAAAATGGGTGAATATGATTTTGCATCAATCTATGGTTTCACCGTTGCCGGAGAATGATGGCGCACAGCAATGATTCTGACACTTTGGACATAAGCATGGATGAGTTGGCACTATTTAATACCTATTAATAAAGCTGAATTTTCGCCAGCGCATACATGTGAAAAACACTCACGAAGAAGATTTGGCAGATTCTTTGTACGATAGTTTGAAATAATTATACTTGCAAAAATTTTACTTCTTCTCGAATGAGCATGAACCAGTACACGTTCATGTGAAGAAAGGTGGAG
>JAKSKO010000068.1 GCA_024401715.1 Bacteroidales bacterium | reverse complement strand
AGCCCGGAAGAGGTTGTGGGCATGGCATCGGAAAACATAAAGGCCAAATACAAACTTTACGTAATAAAACAGTCCTTCAGCAACGTAATAGACAACGCCTTCAAGGACTGCGGCACAATAACCGTACGCAAGGTGTTCGCCCCGGACTGTGTTGGTGCCTGCGTACTGTCCGATAGCATGAGACAGGGCGGAGTGGCACTCATAGACCTTGGAGCCGGAGCCTCATCGGTATCCATCTTCCATGGCGGCGTACTGAAGCACTACGGGGCCATTCCATTCGGCGGAACAAACATATCAATAGATATCGCCAACATCTGCGGAATATCGGAAAGGCTTGCAGAAAACATCAAACTGGCCTATGGCGGATGCATTCCGGACAGGCTTGGCTCTATCGGAGACAAAAAACTGAAAATAACCAACCACCTGGACAAAAGCGTGAGAGAGGTATCGGTGAAATACCTGTCGGAGATTATCACGGCGCGCCAGAGGGAGATAATCGATGCCCTTCTGTACGAGATTCAGACAAGCGGCTATGCCGATAAATTGAAGAACGGCGTGGTACTTACGGGCGGCGCTGCTGCCATGCTTAACCTTTGCACCTTCTTCAAGCAGGTATCGGGCTACAACGCAAAGGTGGGCACAACCAGCCAGAACCTTTTCAGCAGCGAGGACGGCTCCTTCTTCACCCTGGGGGCAAGTTTCAGCAGCGGTCTTCTGCGCAGTTACGCCGGAACCGAAACATTGGGATGCCAGGGCAAGGAGGAAGAAAAACCTGAACCGCAGCCACAAGAGCAGGAGGAAGATATTAATCCGGGAGAGCTTTTCAAGGTGGACACAATAGAGCCGCCAGTGAAAAAGAGAGGAGGTCAGAAAGGCCAGGGCAACAGTCTGCTAAGCCGTTTGAAGAAAAGCATAAGCGGCGAACGTGAAGACGACGAGGAAGAGAAGGGGAATACGGCGAAGCAGGAAAAAGCCGCAAGGAAGGAAGCAAAAAAGAAGGTGCAGGAGAGAGAGGAAAGTGAAAATAAAATATTCGGAGAAGACGAGGACGTATAATTATGGAAATGACATTCATACCGGACAATTGGATTCCGAAGAATTCCAACATCAAGGCCATAGGCGTAGGCGGCGGCGGACAGAATGCCGTAACCTATATGTACAACCAGCACATAGAGGGCTGCACCTTCATTGTGTGCAACACAGACAGCCAGGCGCTGGAGAACAGTAACGTGCCGGTTAAGATACAGCTTGGAAACGGTCTTGGAGCAGGCTGCAACCCCATCAAGGGACGCATTGCGGCAACAGAGGCCATGGAAGAGATTGCAGAGAAGGTGCTGGACTGCGGCACGGAAATGCTGTTCATCACGGCCGGAATGGGCGGCGGAACAGGCACGGGCGCAGCTCCGGTGATTGCAAAGATGGCCCAGGACAGGGGCATACTCACCGTAGGCGTTGTAACCATACCTTTCCGCAATGACGGCGAAGAGACCTTTGCAAAGGCACGTGACGGCATTGCAGAGCTGGAAAAGAACGTGGACAGCCTCATTATCATAGACAACGAGAAGCTGTACGAGGTTTACGGCAACCTCCTGGCACACGAGGCCTATCCGAAGACCGATGAGGTGCTGGCAACCGCCGTGCGCTGCATCGTGGAAATAATCAAGAAGAAGGGCTATGTGAACGTGGATATGGAGGACGTGAAGACCATGATGCGCGAAAGCGGTGTGGCAATCATGGGCATGGGCTGCGGCACAGGCGAAAGCAGGCTGGAAGACGCGGTGAAAAACGCCATAGAGTCTCCCCTTCTGAACGACATAGACCTGACAACCGCAAAGAACATACTTGTGAACATCACCAGCGGCTATAACGAGAAGGGTGTGCATATGAGCGACCTAAGCACCATAGACAAGCTTATAGAGCGCTACACTGGCAGTGCGAAACGCTTCAAGCGCGGCCTGGTGTACGAGTATGACGAAGACTACGGGGACAAGGTGAGCATTACCATAATAGCAACAGGTTTCGACCTTAACATGCTGGGACCGGTGCTTTTGGACGACCTTACGATAAAGATTGACTCCGATTTCGAATATTGTCCGGAAAAAGATGTAATTTTGGACACGACTGTGCGCATAGACATTGGCCCTAACGACAGCAGGAACATTCCGAAGTTCAATTTCACGGAGGAACCCGTGCTGCACGGCGATGTGATGGGCCACATAAGCGAGCTGGAATGCACAGCCGCAATAAACAGAACAAAAAACAACTGAGATATATGGAAAGAAGAACACGCGTAAGGTTTGCACCTTCTCCTACAGGCCCCCTTCACATGGGCGGCGTAAGGACTGCACTTTACAATTATCTTTATGCAAAGAAGCGCGGTGGTGATTTCATCATCCGCATAGAGGATACAGACAGCCAGCGTTTCGTGCCAGGCGCAGAACAGTATATAATTGAGGCACTTGCATGGTGCGGCATCATTCCCGATGAGGGCGTGGACATGGCAACAGGCAAGGTGGTGGAAGAGGCATCGGAAAGACACCCGCACGCCCCATACCGCCAAAGCCAGCGCAGAGGCCTGTACCGCAAATATGCAGAGCAGCTTGTGGCCGATGGCTGGGCCTATTACGCCTTTGACACAGCCGAGGAGCTGAACGCCGCACGCGCGGCTGCAGAGGCCCAGGGCCAGACCTTCATCTATAACGCCGGCACACGCGATGGTCTGCGCAACTCCCTCACAATGACAGAGGCCGAGGTTGCAGAGCTTCTGGAGAGCCGCACAGACTGGACAGTGAGGTTCAAGATGCCTCAGGGCAGGATTGTGGCAATGGACGACATGATACGCGGCCACGTGGAGGTGAACACCAACACCCTGGACGACAAAGTCCTGTGGAAACGTGCCGACGAGCTGCCAACCTACCACCTTGCGAACATCGTGGACGACCACCTGATGGAGATTACGGAGGTGATCCGCGGCGAGGAGTGGCTTCCTTCCCTTCCGCTGCACTATCTGCTTTACGAGGCATTCGGATGGCAGGACACCATGCCTAAGTTCGCACACCTTCCGCTGCTGCTGAAACCTGTGGGCAACGGCAAGCTTTCAAAACGCGACGGAGACAAGATGGGCTTCCCTGTATTCCCTCTTAACTGGAAGAACTCCGAGGGCGAGACCTACCACGGCTACCGTGAGGACGGCTACTTCCCGGAGGCTTTCGTGAACCTTCTTGCAATGCTGGGATGGAACCCTGGCACAGAGCAGGAGATGTTTGACATGCAGGGCCTCATTGACGCCTTCAGCATAGAGCATGTGAGCAAGAGCGGCGCCAAGTTCAACCCAGAGAAGGCAAAATGGTATAACAAGGAGTATCTGCGTCTGAAGAGCGACGAGGAGCTTGCGCTTCTTTTCGAGCCGATACTTGCACAGCACGGGGTAAGCGGAGTGGAGCACGACTATGTTGTGCGCGTCTGCGCCCTCATCAAGGAGCGTGCCACCTTCGTGGCCGATTTCTGGGACATAGCTTCCTACCTGTTCGTAGCCCCTACCCAGTTTGTGGAGAAGGACGTGAACAAGTTCTGGACAGCGGAGAACAAGGCAATGGCCCTGGAGATTGCAGGCCTTATAAAGACCATAGGACTGGAGCAGGCAGAGCAGACCATACGTGAGCGCGAGTGGCCTATGGGCAAGATCATGAACAGCATACGTCTTGCCCTTGTTGGAGCATCATCGGGCCTTGGCATTGCAGACATTCTGGGTCTTATAGGCATGGATGAGTTCCAGCGCAGAATGGAGGTACTTAAGAAATAAACTTGTAAAGGGGAAACTGTCATGAAGATTGGATTCGCGGGAGATCACGCCGGCTATCTGCTGGCACAGCCGGTGCAGAGGGTGCTGGAGGCACGCGGCATAGAGTTCGTAAACTTCGGAACATTCGGGCCGGAGAGTGTGGATTATCCGGACTTTGCCCACAAGCTTGCATCGGCCGTGGAAAACGGGGAGGTGGACCTGGGAATTGCAGCCTGCGGAACAGGCAACGGAATGGCAATGTCCCTTAACAAGCACAAGGGCATACGCGCCGGCCTGGCATGGAACAAAGAGATTGCAGAGCTGGTGAAGGCCCACAACAACGCCAACATCCTGGTGCTTTCGCAGCGTTTCGTAAGCGAGGAGGAGAACCTGCGCTGTGTGGAGGCCTGGCTGGACACCGCCTTCATGGGCGAGCGTCACCAGCGCCGCATAGACAAGATTCCTTTCTGCGGATGCTGATAATAGACAAAAACTTCAAAACAAGCCTCTCCAGGGATATCAACGATTATCCGGAGGGGCTGGTTCTGGTTATAGACAAGCCCTATCGCTGGACTTCGGCCGATGTTATACGCAAGGTGAAATATGCGGCCATAAGGCACTTCCAGAAGAAGAACCTGAAGGTAGGGCATGCGGGAACATTGGATCCGCTTGCAACCGGGGTGCTTATAGTGTGTATAGGAAACGCCTGCAAGAATGCCGAAAAGCTGCAGGCCAGCGCCAAGGAATATGTGGCGGGAGTGTGTTTCGGGGCAACAACCCCTTCATACGACCTGGAAAAGGACGTGGACAGGACCTTCCCCCTGGACGGGGTTAGCGAGGAAAGCGTGCGCGGGGTTCTGCCTTCATTTCTGGGAGAACAGGACCAGGTGGCTCCCCTTTTCAGCGCAAAACAGGTGGACGGAGTGCGGGCCTACGAGCTTGCACGCAAGCTGCACAGGCAGGGCGCCGCGCTGGACGAGGCTGCAGCAGAACTGCTGCGCGTGAACAGGATCACCATCAGCGGGATTGAACTGCTGGGATGGTGTGCGGGGGATGCCGGGGATGCGGTTTCGGAGGGCGCGGCTTTAGTTGGATCGGTTTGCGGCAGTGAAAGCGGCAGGGCCTCCATCGGTGAAAATGGCAAAGCCTCCGGGGCATCGGGTAGGATAAATGTGGCAGAACTGCCACAGGGCTGCCCTATTGCCAGCATACGCGTTGCCTGCAGCAAAGGCACCTACATACGCGCCCTTGCACGCGACCTTGGAGAGCGTCTGAACAGCGGAGCCTTCCTAAGTTCCCTTCAGCGCAGCGCCAGCGGAGTCTTCCGCGTGGAAAATGCCCTGAGCGTGGAAGAGACCATAGCTCTTCTGGAGGCATAAAATTCGGAAATTTCCGAAATCACATCGGCAAATACCCGAATCGGGAAAGGTGCATCGGCACAAAATCGCAAAGTTTGCAGCACGGAACAAAAACAAACTAAACGATTTGTGCCATGAAAACAAAATTTTTCTATTGCAAACACTGCGGAAACGTAGTAATCAAATTGGTAGACAGCGGGGTTGTGCCTGTGTGCTGCGGCGAAGAGATGGTGGAATTGAAAAGCAACACCATGGACAACGTTGCGGAGAAGCACCTTCCCGTTGTAAAGGCCATTGACCAATGTAATTATTGTGTGAAGGTGGGAGCGGATCTTCATCCCATGGAGAAGCAGCATCACATTGCCTTCATTGCCATGGAAACAGAGCATGGCATCCAGGTGGGATACCTGGACGAGGGCTCTCCCGCAATACGGGAGTTCTGCAACTGCGGGGACAAGATCCGTGCAGTATACTCATACTGCAATGTTCACGGTTTGTGGGCTAACGACTGTAGGAAGGGTTGCGGAACGGAAAAGAAGGGCTGCGAGACAGAGAAGAAGTCCTGTGAGACAGAGAAGAAGTCCTGCGGAAGTGGCGGCATGAAAACAGATTAAACAGTGGTTATGAAAAAGATGTTTTATTTCCTTCTGCTTATGTGTCTGATAATTCCATGCGCCTGTGCATCCGGGCGTACGGTAGACAATACTACTGTGAAAAATCTGGACTTGAACCGTTACCTGGGAACGTGGTTTGAAATTGCCCGGTTCGACCACAGTTTCGAACGGGGAGTTGAATTTGCCACTGCGAATTATATCCTTAGGGATGACGGTAAAGTGAGAGTGGTGAACTCCGGTCTGAAGGATGGTCACTATAAAGAATCCATTGGCAAGGCATTCCTGCCCGACCCTGCAGGTGAACCGGCCCGCCTGAGGGTGTCATTCTTCGGACCATTCTACTCCGACTATCGCGTTCTAATGCTTAGCGAGGATTACCACTATGCCCTCGTAGGATCGAATTCCGCAAAGTACCTTTGGATTCTGTCCCGTACACCTTATGTGCCCGAGCAAGTGATGGAACAGATTCTGGCCGAAGCCACAAGAAGAGGCTATGACACCTCACTTCTTCATTGGGTGGACCAAGGCCAAGGCTGCGACATGAAATGTTGCGACGAGACGAATTGCAGCGACGTGAAGTGCAGCGATTAGAGCCCCGGCTACTACAAACCTGAACAGCCAACCCCCTTACAGCGTAAAATCCCACCGTACGCCACAAGGGGGTTGGTTATTGTTTGGATATCAGTGAGGGAAGCCTAATAGGCCTGCTGGTCGTGTCCCGGAAGAATCTGCCATGCAGTACGGAACATTATCTCAAGGTCCAGAATCGGAGTCCAGTGCTCTATATACCAGATATCATGCTCCACTCGGTCTGCCATCTCGGCAACGGTCTTTGTCTCTCCCCTGCAGCCATTAATCTGCGCCCAGCCTGTTATTCCTGGTTTTGCCAGATGACGCACCATGTAATTGCCTATCAGCTCTGAATACACCTCTGTGTGATATTCCATATGCGGCCTAGGGCCAACAATGCTCATATCGCCTTTCAGCACATTTATGAACTGCGGAAGCTCGTCGATGGAAGATCGGCGCAGGAAATCACCGAAAGGAGTTTTTCTAGGGTCGTTTTCAGTGGCCTGAAGCTTGTCTGCATCGGCATTCACCTTCATGCTTCGGAATTTGTAGATAAGAAAACTACGGCCATTGTAACCGGTACGGGCCTGCTTGAAATAGATTGGGCCCACATTGCCGGTGAGTTTGTTGCCCACCCATACAAAAAGCAGGACAAACGGATATACCGTGCAAAGGAACACTAAACTTACGGCAACATCAAAAGTTCTCTTCAAGAACATTGCAGTGGCAGAGTTAAGAGGCTCCGTACGCAACTGTATGATATTCACACGGCCGAACTTCTTGAACTCCATCTGACGGTGAGGATAACCGTCCATTGTGGGTACGTAATAGAAGTCCAGGAAATTATCGTTGCATATCTTGATAATCCTGTTAACCTCCTTGCTGCAGAGTGCCGGCGGCAAAGAGCAATACACCTCATCTGGCTTATGCTTGGCAATCCAATCATAGCATTGCTCCACCGTACCCAGCAAAGTGGCGCCTTCCGGAATCTCCGCATCCTCAAAAGAAGTGAAAAAGCCGCTTACGCGGTAACCGGTGAAGTCGTGGCCGAAATTCAATTCCTTATACAAACGCCTTGAAGTTTCATCGGCACCAATGATCACCGTCCTGCGTATATTGCGGCCCATCTTCCTTATAAGGCGGACGCCTTTGTTTGAAAGATAATGCAAGAGGATTATAAGAGGGGCGGCTGTGATGAATTGATGATAGAAGACATAACGCGGAGTGATCCTGTACACCAACGCCAGCAGCAATATGAACACGGCACTGGTTACAAGCGTCTGTCCCAGGGCCCTCCAAATAATCACAGACGCCTTTATGCGCCTTTCGTGAAGGCGAAGACCGAAGATTATAACCGATGTGGAGAATGCCACAAACAGCAAGGAGTATACGCCCAGGGTGATACTATGGTTGCTAAGTCCGCCCAATTTTTCCGCAGGAAGGACATGCAGCAACAAACACAACACCGCAAAATGGATGGAAACATCCATAATGAAAATAGGCAGCTTGAAGAATAATGTTTCCCTATCTTTCTGGTTCAGCATGTTTATCATATATTTACCCCCCCCAGACCGTCCGAAAAGTACCTTCCGGAAGCCTTTGAGAGTGTT
>JAKSKO010000067.1 GCA_024401715.1 Bacteroidales bacterium | reverse complement strand
CGTGGTGATGATCCGGATTGACTGCAAGGAAAAGTGAGGAGTCATCGATGAACTCTCTTTTTAGATACTCGATATTGTGTTTGATGTCTCTAAGATTCATATTGATTGGTTTTTTATTTGTTCTGCAAAGATATATAATTTCCGCGATATACCAACATATTCTACTCCACAATCCTGCATGCCTTCACAAGACGCCGGTAGTTTTCATAGCAGTCCTCATCGGAAGGTGAAAGGGAGTTGATACGCACCAGCTGCGAACTGTGAATTATCTTGTTCCCGCCAAGATAAATGCCCACGTGAGATATGCGGGCACCCTTTTCTGGGTCCATGCGGCCGAAAAACACCAGGTCTCCGCGCTGCAGGGAGGAAAGATCGAAGCTACCGTCGGCCAAGCGCTGCACCGGAATCTCCTTTCCATAGGCGAACTGCTGCGAGGCATTGCGCGGAAGGGCCTTTCCCGTCATCAGGAAACTGCTGCGCACAAGGCCGCTGCAATCGAATCCCCTGCTGCTGTTTCCACCCCATACATAAGGGCGGCCAAGCATTTTCATTGCGTGGGAGATGGCAAGTTCCACCCTGTCTCCTGCGTTTAGGGACTGCACCCTCTTCTGCCAGGCATCCATATCCTCCATATGCCTGAGGGGAACCCAGCCCTTTCTGCCATCGGGAAGGACAACCGCACTGAAACCCCTTTTTGCCAGCGGCTTCCGCCCCTTGAATTCCTTGCGGAGTATGCATCCGCACACAAGATCGCTTACCGGAAAGGAGGAGAATGAAGGCTGGCTGTACACCACGGATTCCACCGCGGTCACTATATATTTCGGAGCCGCCTGATAGGCTTCGAACTCATCGGCAGAGAAGAGGGCCAGATTTTTATCAGTAATCCAGGCCTGATATGGCTGCGGGGTTATGACATTCACCCAATAGGCGCTTGTGTCACAAACGGCCACAGGCACGCCCATGAGTTCCTGGGTCTCCAACGGGCTTTCATAATCGGGTTTCAAATGAAGATTTGCCGCGCTTACGCAAACCACGGCCACATCCTGCGCATGCACAAGCGCGGGAACAAGCATGAAGATTAATAAGAGTTTTACTTTCATAAGGTATTCAACTACTGCAAAAATACCATTTTTTTAGTATCTTTGTAAGTTATATTGAGTATTTCGATATGAAGAGATTCAAAATAGCAATACTTGCCGTTATGGCCGCAATCCTTGCCTCCTGCTCCATCATCACATATGATGACGTGGTTGCCAAGGTGGGCAGGCACAGGCTGCACAAAGGTGAAGTGGAACAATTCATTCCATCGGGCATTTCAAAGGAAGACAGCCTTAGCATTGCCAGGCAGTACATAAAGGCATGGGCGGGTGAAATGATCATAGGAGACATGGCCATGACCCAATTGTCCAAGGCGGAGAAAGACATCAGCCGCGAGATGCAGGAGTACAAAAACGCCCTGTTGAAGTTCCGCTACGAGCAGCGCTACATTGCGGACCGTCTGGACACCCTGGTAAGCGACGCGCAGGTGGAGAAATACTACAACGAAAACCAGAAAATCTTCACCCTGAAGATGCCCATAGCAAAGGCTTGCTATCTGCGTATTCCGCAGTCGTCACCCATGAAGGACCAGTTGAAGAAGATGATGGCATCCGACAGCGAAGACGACATTGACGCACTGGACAGCCTTGCATACAGCTATGCATCGAAATATACCCGATACAACGACAACTGGGTGGACATGGTTATGCTGGCCCGTGACTTCGGCATGGATTACGGCAGCCTCATAGCACAGATGAAGGACTCCTACATTGATATTGTTGATGAGCAGGGATTGGAGCATATCGCATATCTGGGCACATATATCCCTTCGGGAAAGATTCCACCGATGGATTACTGCGAAGAAAAGATACGCAGCGTGATTATTGGCCAGAGAAAACACACACTTGCAACGAATCTGGAACAGGACTTGCTTAATGACGCCCTGGACAAAGGTAATTTTATAATTTATGAAGATGAACAGCAGCAGAGCAGCGCTTACAGCGCTATGCCTTGGAATTGGTTTAAGCGTTAATGCACAGGTATACCAATCCGGTATAATAGACAAGAGCATTGCCGTAATCGGCGGTGAAATGATTACCATATCCGATCTTGAAAACGAGATTCAGATGATGAGGGCGCAGGGCATGTCTTCCGACAGGAATATGCGCTGCGAGGTCCTGGAGACCATAATGCAAAGCAAACTCTTCCTGATGCAGGCACGTCTGGATTCCCTGAAAATAAACAACGACATGGTGGAGGCTAACCTGAACCAGAGGATGGACCAGATCATGACCCAGCTTGGAGGCCAGGAAGAGGTGGAGAAATACTTTCACAAACCTGTTCACAAGTTGCGTGCAGAATGGCGTAACACCCTGCAGGACCAGAGCCTTACCCAGCAGGAACAGCAGCAGATTGCAAATAACATCCCGCAGATCACCCCATATGACGTGCAGGAATACATGAAGCGCACAGATCCCGCAGACCTGCCTATGGTGCCTATCAAATATCAGCTTAGCCAGATTGGCGTTTATCCGGACAGGGAAGCTGCAAACAGCGCTGTGAAAGAGCGTCTGCTGGCAATCAGGGAGCGCATCATCAACGGTGAGAGGTTCAGCACGCTTGCACGTCTGTATTCCGTTGACCCGGGTTCTGCAAGACGCGGCGGCGAGCTTGGCATGGCATCGAAAAACATTTTCTGGCCCGTCTTCTCCGATGCTGCAATGTCCCTGAAACCGGGCATAGTTTCGCAGATAGTGGAAACACCGGACGGCTTCCATATCATAGAGGTTATAGAGAAAAAGGGCGACATGTTCAACGCACGCCATATCCTTATGAAGCCGGAATACACATCGGACGACAGGACCAAGGCTTTCAACCTGCTGGACAGCTTGCGCACACAGATTCTTGAAGACAATATCAGCTTCGGCCAGGCCGCACGCTTCTATTCGGAGGACCTCCCTACCCGCACCAACATGGGCCAGATGAGCGATCCTAACACAGGATCGGCCTACTTCGAGATTGACCAGCTGAAGCCCCAGGATTACGCTGCGATACGTAATCTGAAGGAAGGGGAAATCTCGCAGCCTGTGGAATCGGCCGACAATGAAGGACGCCAGGGTGTTGGAAACCTTATCTACAAGATTATTCGCGTGGACAAGATAATTCCGGCTCACACGGCCAGCTTCAACCACGACTATGACCAGCTTATGTACACCGTCAAGGAAGAGCTGCAGCAGAAGGCCATTGAGGAGTTTGTAACAGACAAGATTCGAACCACCTACATTGTAATTGACCCCCTTTTCCAGGATTGCGAATTCAACAACCCTGAATGGAAGGAAAGATTCAACAGAGAATAAAGATGCGATTGCTTAACCGTCTCTGCGGCATTGTTCTGGCAGCCACGCTGCCGGCGATACTGGGTGCACAGGAGGAGGACGAGAACGAAAACATCGTCCGTCTGATGAGTGCCCAGTCTGTGAGCAATGTGGAGAAAAACGGCAAGGTTCTGAGGCAGGCCGAAGGTCCGGCCCGCTTCCTGCATAACGACACCTGGCTGATATGCGATACCGCAATATGGGATGTTGACGCAAAGATAATCTTCGCTTACGGCAATGTAAGCATAGAGCAGGAGAATACCGTCCTGCGTAGCGACAAGCTCACCTATTATATAGACATGGACCTTGCCGAGTTCCGCGGAAACCTGGTGGAACTTACAGACAAGGACATGAACACCCTGCGAACCAACAATCTGGACTACAATACGAAGGACTCTGTGGGCGTGTTCAGGAGCGGCGGTTCCATGAAGGACAAGGACGGCAAGATCATAGAAAGCCTGGACGGCACATACAGTTCAAAGGAGAAACTCTTCACCTTTGAAAGGGACGTTGACATGTTCTCCGATTCCGTCTTTGTGAAAACCACCCTCCTGTATTACAACACGGAAAGCGAAGTGGCCACCTTCCCCAACTATGTGGATGCATGGCAACAGGACAGGATGTTATCCGGCAATACCGGCTGGTATGACAAAAAGGCGGAAACATTCTTTATGAAAGGCGACGTGCACACGATGGATACGGAAAAGGAGGGTTGGTGCGACACCCTTTATTTCTTCCGGAGCAACAAGACGCTGGAATTGATGGGCAATGCCCAGCTGACGGACACCACGCGAAATGTAAGCGGACTTGCAGGCCTCATCACATACAGGGACAGCCTAAGCATGGTAACAATGCAGAAGGACCCTCTGGTGATAATGGAAATGACGGAAAAGGACGAAAACGGCATGGAACGTCCGGATTCCGTATACATACGATCCGATATTTTCAAATACTGGAAGGTGATGATGATGGATGTGGACTCCGCAACCGTTGCCGCCGCAAGAGGGAGGATCAAGGATCTTGGTGACGACCCCGTGGAAAATATACGCAAGCAGGCGGCCGAGGCGGCAGCCAAGAGACGTCAGGAGATTCTGGACAACGACCCCAACGTTCCTTTCGAGCAGAAAAGCCCCGAAGCGCAGGAAAAGATATTGCAGGAAAGGGGAAAATATAATCAGAAGAAAGACAATAAGGTTCCTGCAGACAATGAGTCTGAAGACCTGCCGGAAGTGACAGAAGACCAGAAAGAAAAAGACAAGCCAAGCTTACAGGACAGATTGGGGGCGAGAGGCAGTTTAGAAGTCAAAGACAGCGTGGGAGTCAGGGACAGTTTGGGAGTCAGGGACAGTTTGGAAATCGAAGGTAAGCTTGACCTGGGCGACAGCCTCTCTACAAGAGACAGCAGCGCACTTATGCCGAAAAGAAGCAAGGCCGACTCTGTGGAGGTTGCTTTCATGAGGGGCAAGGGCAATATCAAGGTCTTCCGCAAGACAATGCAGATGACCTGCGATTCTCTGGAATTCAGCGAACTGGATTCACTTGCACGCTTGTACATAGATCCGGTGGTGTGGAACGACAACAATCACCAGTATAACGCGGACAGTATTTTCGTGAGGATAAAGGACAAGCGTATGGACAGGGCCAATCTGCTATCCAACGCCTTCATCCAGATAGAGGAAATGGACGGCAGCTTCTATGATCAGATAAAGAGTACCGAAATGACGGCATTCTTTGACGGGGAAGGGCAGTTGCAGCGCTTTGATGCAATGGGTGGAGCCAGCGCAATCTTCTATCTGAAGGAAAAGGAAGAAATAGCCACAGCCAACAAGTCCGAGGCGAAAATAATGACTGCAAACTTCCAGAACGGAGAGATAAAGACAATTTCCTATTTTGAATCACCTTCCAGCACAGCGTACCCTGTTCCCCAGATGAACAAGGAGGACAGATACCTGAAAGGATTCAACTGGAAGGGTGAACAGCGCCCTAAAGGCAAGGAAGACATCAGCTCCCGCACTGCACGCTCCAGCAAGAGGAACGTTTACGAAAGGAAGCCTCGAACCAAGTTCACCCATACGAACATATACTTCCCGGGATACATGGAGGGTATATACCGCAAGATAGAGATAAGTGATTCCCTCAAAAGAGAGCATGCGGCAAGAGAGGAAGAAAGGAAGAGAATGGAAGACAGTCTCAAACTTGTTACCGCAGACAGTCTTTCCTTTGCAAAAGATTCAATAAGCATTGCCAAAGATTCACTAACTGTGGCTAAGGACAGCCTGGGGACACAGTTGGACTCTCTTGCAGGCAATCTGGATTCCCTTGCGAGAGCAGTGAATCCTGGCAGCGCTTCAGACAGTCTGGGCGTGAAGAAAGACAGCGCTTCACCGGAAAGGGAACTTTCAGAAGAAGAGATGAAAGCCCGGGAAAAAGCAAAGATGGCGGAGGCCAAAAAAGCCGAAAGGGAAGCTAAACGCAAGGCGGCCCAGGAAAAACGGGAGGCAAGATGGAAAGAGCTGGACGAGAGGGATGCCGCAAGACGTGCTGCCAAAGAAGCGAAGAAACAGAAAAAACTGGAGAAAAAATTAAGACAGCAGCTTAAAAGATTGGAAAAAGAAAAAGCCAGGGAAGATGCGATGATTCTTAAATATAAGGAAAAGTATATGCAAAAAAGTTTGTAAACTGAATAAATCTTCGTATCTTTGCACTCCCTTTATTGGGGAAATGGTATCTGGTGGGTTCGTATAACGGCTAGTACTCAAGATTTTCATTCTTGCAATAGGAGTTCGATTCTCCTACCCACTACTAAAAAATAAAAAAAGAATAACAATGGCAAATCACGCATCAGCAGAGAAACGCACTCGCCAGAGCGAGAAGCGCAGATTGCATAACAGGTATTATGCAAAGACTACAAGGAACGCTATCCGCGACCTTCGTAACAATGAGAACAAAGCAGCTGCAGAGGCAGCAGCACCAAAGGTTTACGCAATGATTGACAAACTTGCAAAAATCGGTGTAATTCACAAGAACAAAGCAGCTAACCTCAAAAGCGGTCTTGCTCTTTACATCAACAAACTTGCGTAATCATTGGAAAATGATATTCAGTAAGCCGGCCAAATTATTGGTCGGTTTATTTTTTTATTATATTTGTTATAGTCGATAACAAATTAAAATTAAGGATATGGAAATCAGGAAAGAATTATGGGCAACAGAGGGGGATCAGGAGATTCTCCGCTATACAATGACAAATGAGAGCGGCGCAAGTGCAGTGCTTTGCAATCTGGGTGCCGCAATTCTGGAAGTGAACGTTCCGGACAGGGACGGCAAGCTTGGGGACGTTGTTCTGGGTTATGCTGATGCAAAGAGTTACTTTGGTGACGGTCCATGTTTGGGCAAGTGTCCGGGCCGATATGCAAACCGCATCTGCAAGGGTAAATTCAGCCTTGACGGCAAAGAGTATGACTTGCCGATAAATAACGGCCCCAATCATCTGCATGGTGGTCCTGACGGCTTTCAGAATAAGATATGGGAGTCCAGGATTGAAGGTAACGGCGTAGAGTTCATGTATTACGCAGAGGATGGAGAGATGGGTTATCCGGGCAATTTCAAGCTTGTTGCAAGGTATGAGTGGACAGAGGATAACCAACTTATCCTAAGCTTTACCGGCGTAAGCGACCAGGATACCGTTGTAAACCTCACAAACCACGTTTATTTCAATCTTAATGGCGAGGGCAGTGGTACAGTCATGGACCATGAATTGCAGCTTAATTGCGCGGAGTATCTGCCTACAGACGACACTCTTATTCCTCTTGGAGAGAGCGTTCCAGTTGCAGGCACACCAATGGATTTTGTGCAGCCGAAGAAATTGGGTCTGGAGATAAAGAAGGATTTTCCAGCCCTAAATTACGGCAAGGGCTATGATGCCTGCTGGATTATTGACGGCTACACTCCAGGACAGCTGCAGGACGCATGTGTGCTATACTCTGAGGCAACTGGCCGATACATTAAGGTATCCACTACACAACCCGGTATACAGGTTTATACGGGCAACTGGCTAAGTGGATGTCCAGAGGGCAAAAAAGGCCATATATACGAAGATTATGACGGTGTGGCACTGGAGTGCCAGCATTATCCTGACAGCCCTAACAAGCCGGAGTATCCAAGTACTGTGCTGAAGGCCGGTGAGACTTTCAATGAGGCGATAATCTTCGCCTTCGGCGTCCGCCAGTAGCAATCAATTCTATCTAATACAAGAAGCTCAATTAAGATAGTACCGCCCCTGGCGGAATTTCGTCTATTACCGGTAATATACACCTTTTTCAGGCCTCGCAGCACATGGTGCTGCTCGATCCCTCCCAACATATTCTGCGTCATTGTGCTAACGCACAATAACTTGTCTATGTCGGGTCCCTCCCACTCCCTCTGGCCGTGGGTTGGCCAGACCTGAAAAAGGCATATATCACCGGAAGTTTGGGAGGATTAGGAGAGAAAAAAGAAACCCTGGTCAAATTAATGACCAGGGTTTCCAAAAAACGGCAGCTACCTACTCTCCCACTTGGTGTAGCAGTACCATCGGCGCTAGTGAGCTTAACTTCTCTGTTCGGAATGGGAAGAGGTGGATCCTCACCGCTATAACCACCGCAATATAACTAATTGAAAGAGACGTCGATAACAAGGTAATGTGACCATTCGATAAGATTACGGGCTATTAGTACAGGTCAGCTTTGACATTACTGCCTTTACACTTCCTGCCTATCAACGTGGTAGTCTCCCACGACCCTTAAAAGAAGTT
>JAKSKO010000066.1 GCA_024401715.1 Bacteroidales bacterium | reverse complement strand
TTATGTTTTTGATTCCGATTCTTCTTGCGCTGGCACCGGTGGCTGTGCTGGCACTTATCCTTTACAGGTTTGACAGCAAACAGCCTGAACCAATCGGGCAGCTGTTCAAGGCTATTGTTTTTGGCGTTTTGTCCGCAGCTGTTGCGGTAATTGCGGCAAACTTCCTGGAACTTTTTGAGGGAGGATTTGCCTCTTCCGCATTTACCCACGCGGTATACACGGCGCTGTTTTGTGCCGCAATTCCGGAAGAGGCGGCCAAGATGCTTATGCTGTGGCTTCTGATCCGGAACAACAAACACTTTGATGAACATCTGGACGGCATCATATATGCCGCATTCATCGCTCTGGGCTTTGCGGGCATTGAGAATATCGGATACGTCCTGACGAGTGAAGATTTTATAGGCACCTCATTTTCAAGGGCTATCTTTGCCGTTCCTGGCCATTATGCCTTCGGCGTGGCAATGGGATACTTTATTTCTCTTGCATTTTTCTCGAAAGACAAAGAGGAAAAGAGAAAGTGGTATATATGCGCCTATGTTGTTCCCGTCGCCCTGCATTTCATATATGATGCGCTGATCATGGTGGGCGAGGTCACCCCGGCAATAGCAGGCCTGCTTTCACTGGCCTTCTACTTTTTCGTATACAAGATGCACAAATATGCCCTGGGCAAAGTGGCTCTGCTGCAGCAGAAAGACGAAAGGAATCCTGTAGCGTGATTTACCCTCCCGCCCCAAATCAGTTATTCATCAAAAATTCCTTGATCATGGCGTTGAGGTCGCCGTCCAGGACGGCCTGAGTGTCGGAAGTCTCGTAGTTGGTGCGCAGGTCTTTCACCATCTTGTATGGGTGAAGCACATAACTGCGTATCTGGCTGCCCCACTCTATCTTCTTTTTCTGGCCTTCCAGCTCGGCCTGTTTCTCCTGACGTTTCTTCAGCTCTATATCGTACAGGCGGGATTTAAGGATGCGCAGGGCGTTCTGGCGGTTATCCAGCTGGCTGCGGGTCTCGGTATTTTCCACCACGATGCCGGAAGGGATGTGCTTCACGCGCACGCCGGTTTCCACCTTGTTGACGTTCTGGCCGCCCGCGCCGCTGCTTCGGTATGTATCCCATTCAAGATCGGCGGGATTGATTTCAATATTGATGGTGTCATCCACAAGCGGATACACGAATACGCTGCTGAAGGTGGTCTGACGCTTGCCCTGGGCATTGAACGGGCTTATGCGCACAAGGCGGTGAACTCCGTTTTCGGCCTTCAGATAGCCATAGGCAAAATCGCCCTCAACCTGTATGGTGACGTTCTTTATACCGGCCTCCTCGCCTTCCACAAGTTCTGTTACGGTGGTCTTGTAGCCGTTGCGCTCGCACCAGCGCATATACATGCGCATAAGCATCTCGCTCCAGTCGTTGGCCTCTGTTCCGCCGGCACCGGAATTGATTGTAAGCACGGCTCCAAGGTTGTCGCCCTCGGCAGAAAGCATGTTCTTCAGCTCCAGCGCCTCTATTATCTCCAGCGCAGCCTTGTAGGCCGAATCTATGTTTTCTTCGCTGTCCGCGAATTCCACCAGAACCTTCAGATCGTCCAAAGCCGATGCCGCCTTTTCATAAGCATCCACCCAGCTTTTCACCCCGGCCAGCTCCTTCTGGAAAACTTCGGCCGCCTTTGCATCATCCCAAAAATCGGGTTCAAGCGTGCGTGCAGTCATCTGGGCGCTGCGTTCACGTTTGTTCTCTATTGCAAGGCAGGTGAAAAGCTTTGCCAGCCTCGCCTCCAAATCTTTTATCTGTTCCGCTCCTGTCATCGAATTGTCAATACCGATTTCAAAGTTAGTGAAAAATTAGCGATAGAGGTGATATTTGGCGCTTAGTTTTCTGAAAGCGTCCTCGTCCTTGCGCCAATAATCCTGGATATCCTCCACGCGATATCTCTGGGAGAAAGTCTTCTTGATGTAATCCGTGCCGCACACCTTGTTGAAAAGGCCTATCTTCTCGTTAGGGCCGAAAGGCAGATGGTCCGGATACAGCTCCGCACAGGCCTGCATCACATAAAACTGCACCTCCGAAAGGCGGCAGGCGTCATAATCCGTGATGTATGGCTGCACTCCGCCTATCACCTTGCCAGCCTGGCTGCCCGCAAAAGGCTTGTAGTATATAGGGCGGAACACCACGCCGGGAAGATTATAGCTGTCCAGCTTCGCGCGCAGTTTGTCGGCATCTATCCATGCTGCTGCAAACACCTGGAAAGGAATGGTGTAGGAAATGCCCACCTGCATGTAATTGTAGATTTCTCCGCAAGGGCCGCTGCAGGCATAATATATGGCCGTGTAGCCGTAAGGGATGTTCGGCGAGGGCAGCACCCACGGAAGACCTGTATCTTCATAAACCATATCTCTTTTCCATCCCTCCATAGGGATTACGGTAAGCTTGCATTTCACCGGGGCCTGGTTGCCCAACTGGCCGCGGTTCAATCCCTCCTCATTAATAAGATTGGCAAGCTCTCCGGGAGTGAGGCCGTAAATTACCGGAATCTTGTACTGGCTTACGAAAGAGTTGAACGGCTGCTCCACCACGCAACCCTCTATCTTGTTACCACCCAGTGGGTTAGGCCTGTCCAGAACCATCACCTCAATACCAAGGGCAGAACATGCCTCCATCACAAGGCCCATGGTGCTGATGAAGGTGTAGTATCGTGTGCCGGTGTCCTGAATGTCATACACCATAATGTCTATACCCTCCAGCATCTTGGCTGTAGGCTTGCGTGTGGGACCGTAGAGGGAATACACAGGCAGGCCTGTTGCAGGGTCTACGGAATCCGTAACATGGCCTCCGGCATAAACGTCACCGCGCACGCCATGCTCCGGGCCGTAAAGAGCCACAAGATTCACTTCCGGGGCATTATGAAGAATCTCTATGGTGCTCCTAAGATTGTGATCCACGCCCGATGGGTTGGTAACAAGGCCCACGCGTTTGCCTTTCAGAGGTTCAAAATTCATGTCGCGCAGCACTTCGATACCCGCTTTCACCTTGGGTGCGGCAATGATATCGGCCGATAAAAAGGCGCCAAGCATAAGTATTGCCAGGCACACAGCAAAGATTCTTCTAATTCTCATATACAGATTTGCGTTCAAAAAATTTCACGATGATAGGTCTGATCACAAACATTGCGAACATCAGGGCAATAAGGATACCTCCGCAGTTTGCGCCGAAATCCCTGGGATCTCCAGCGCGCACATCGCTAAGGTATTCCTGGGCTATTTCAATCAAGCCTCCAAGGATAATGGGGAAAACGGAACAGACCAGATAGGCCTTCCTTCCTCCAACCACTCCCTTATGCGCCAGCAGCCACTCGGTCCAGAACATTCCGCTTACTCCGAAATACATGAAAAAGTGCACGACCTTGTCGTTGATTTCCCACTTCGGCAGTTGTGGGTTCGAAGGGTCCAGAAAAGACAGATACATAAGCAGGGCCAGCACAATCAGGGAGAAAGGATAGCTGCAAATCCTGCGCAGGAAAAGGCGGAAGGTATAGCGCAGCGCATGAAATTGCAAGGCTGTTTTAGTTGCCTTCTGCCACTTTACGTCCGTTGTCCTGAAAGGATGGCCGCCATACATCGTGCCACCCGTCACCCTTGCAAAGACATCTGAAACCCGTGCATGTTCGCGGGCCGATTTCGGATTGCCATCGCCACGCAGCACCAGTCTGTCCCCTTTTCTCTCTATTATCCTGTGCACGCACACCTGGTCTCCACGGTTGAAAAGCACCACATCCCCTAAAGAGAGTTCTTCCGGTTTCACTGCGGACATTTCCAGAATATCCTTATCGGAGCGGAAGGTTGGCATCATGCTGGAACCCCTGGCGGTGATGGCCACGGTCTCCCCCTCGGAAATATATTCCAGGAATCTTGTGAGCTCCAGCTTCTGTTTCATTGCAATCATGTTCCTTCTCCTCCCTTACATTTCCATTATCCTGTCACAGAAAGCCAGGGTGGACTCCCTGTGGGAAATGATTATAATCGTAAGCTCCCTGTGCGTTGCCGACAATTTCTCTATCGCAGCGTTTATCTCCTTCTCCGTGGCAGCGTCCAAAGAGGAAGTGGCCTCGTCGAAGAAAAGCACTTTGGCGTTGCGATACAGGGCTCTGGCAATACCCAGACGCTGTTTCTGTCCTCCGGACATGCGGCACCCGGCCTCTCCTATGCGGCTGTCCATCCCCTGCGGCAGCGAGGAAATGAATTCCCAGAGGGAAGCCTGCCTGAGGGCCTGCTCTGCCTTCTGTCTGTCTATGCTTTCAGGATTACGGCCCAGGGCAACATTCTCCAGTATAGTGCTATCCTCCACAAAAACATTCTGGGGGACATAGCCCACAATGGCATGCCAGGAAGCAACATTTTCCTGCGTAAGAGGCTTCCCGTCCACCAGAATTGCACCGCGGCTTGGAGGATACAGGCCAAGCAGCAGGTTGAAAAGCGTGGTCTTGCCTGCTCCGGTACGGCCTTTTATGCCAAGGCGTTCCCCTTTTGCAATCTTAAGGTTCAGATTGGATATCACGTCAGCCGTATCTTCCGGGAAACGGAAAGACAGTTCCCTCAATTCAATATTGTCTTCAAATCCCATAGGAGCGGCGTCCTCTTCGGCCGATTCTTCGGCGCTGCCGGCCTCTATATCGGCCACAACCTCGCAGGAATACTGGTTTGCGGTGATTGCCGATATGCAGGAGATGATGCTCCTGACGGCAGGAAGCAGTTTAAGAAGCACCACGCAAACAACTCCCAGGAAAAGCATGTTTTCGCTACCGGGACTGAGGTTAAGAAGCATTATCACCGCCACCATCAGCACCACGCAGAACTCCAGCATGAAAGGCGGCAGATTTTGTATGAGGCTTACGCGTATGCGCAGCTGTGACACCCTGTCCAGATGCGTGCCGAAACGCTGTCTTATTCCGGGCAGAGCACTGTTCACCTGGATTTCACTGTAGCCGCGAAAGGCTTCGGACACAAGCTTGTGCTGTTCCCTGCGCTCATTGTTAACTTCCCTGTTTATGGCCTTTATGGGTTTGCGCACCATAAGGAAATAAAGCAGCAGAACCGGGGCGAAAGCCGCAAGAGACAGAAGCGTTGCCTTGGGAGAATATATGAATACTGCAACAAGCATGAAAAAGACAAAGAGCATCTCCCCTATCATGTTCATCCACGCTCCCAGCCAGCCCATCACAAAGTTGTAGCACACGCCTATAACATTGAAGGTCATGCTTGCCGAATTCTGATTCTTGATATACAGCAGTCCCCTTGAATAAAGGCTGGTGAAAAGACGGGAAGAAAAGTTCCTGTACAGTGCCATCAGATAGCGGTTCTGCACCCAGGTGATACCAAGGCCCAGAATGTTCTTTACCACAATCAGCAGCATAACCGCCAGAATTACGGCCTGCCTTGGATATGGCAGGGATTCCGAATCCAGCACCGTCATCATAAGCGGAAGCAGGGCCGCAGCCCCCACCAGTCCCAATGCGGCATTGACGGGCACAAGAGCAGCCACTGCAATGGCGCCCCTACGGTAATTTTCAGGTATGAGCTCCCAGAATCTTTTCAACGTCCCCTGTCTTTTATTCCAAAGCTTTCACCTCGTCCAGCTGCGCAACCCATTTTGCAGCATCACTCTCTGCTGTTGATTGTTCCAGAAGGTATTCTTTGCGCAAAGCCTCTGCAACATCCTCCACGGTGAATTCCTTTCCGGCGAAAGTCTCCCAAAGGAAAGCAGAGCTGGCGTTAAGGTGCAGCATCCTTGTTTTCCCGTCCTCGCTGTCCGGCAGCAACACCACTTTCTCACTAACGATATTTCTTAATACCAAATCTTCCCTGATTTTCATAGTATATCTCAATTATTTATTTGACAATACCTTGTCCCAATTCGCATCCAGATATGCATCGGTTTCCGCGGAGGCCGGCATACGTGAGCGCAGGTAATCCACCTTTCCTATGATATTCCTGGCAACAATCCTGCCATCCTCAACAACCATGCGCAGACACCCGGCATACTCCCTGGCTTCGCTTCCATATATGACGAAGGAAGGCTCCGCAAACATGGTGGAAGGGTTTTTCTCTTCAAAAAACAGTTCGTCATAAAGGTTGCCGCCATAGTCTATGCGCCCCTGCTCAAGCACCGCCTTCCTCTTGCCCGCACCATCGGTAAGCATCTCAAACTCAATCACTTCGCCACTTGCAATCTCCACCTCCATACGCGGTTGTGTGCGTGTAAGACGCCAGATTATCCTCTGGTGCGCATCCGCATCTATGGTAATTTCCCCAAGCATCTCCATCAGAAGACTTTCGTCCAGCTTCCAGAAATCCTCCCTGTCTATGGTAACGAAAAGTCCCGCCATATCCACGCAGCCGGGACTCATCCACAGATGCTTCTTCGCATCATCGGTGAAATAGTGGCTGCTCCTGTGGCTTGTGCGGAACAAAACTATGGTGCAATACTCCGCCCCGATGCGGAAAGAATACAGGTTGAAGCGCGGTTCGCTGTCCCCGCTCACCACATCGGCACAATCCAGCAGGCGGTAGAACATCCTGTTCATGGATTTTGACGACGGCCCGCGCAGCACGAACACACCGTTCACATAGCCACTGTACTGATAAAGGCTCACATCATTGGACTTTGCCACAAACTGCAGGTTCTCCCCTTTCCGCACGGAAAGTTCCAGTGGAAGCAATTCCGATGGCACGGCCTGGAAATGGAAATGGTCCGGGGCCGATGCACCGCTGTGGGGTCCGTTATAGATAATGGTGAAACCCGGGCGTCTTTTCGCAAGGCGCAGCATATCCACATACCTGCGCCAGATGGACTGTGGTATGTGTTCCACCGACGGTATCACGAAATGTACTGGCAGAATGGGATAGGGGTTTATCTGTATGTTGTAGCGTTTGTTCTTTGCGCCCTCGAACTCCTGCACCCTCTGCTCTTTCGGACGGTTGGCCGCGCAAAGGAAGCATGGACGCCGGCTGAGGCTTTCAGCATCGGTTCTTGCGTTGGTGGAAATGGCCCTGGAGGGCATCAGGATAAGGCGGGCTTCCAGAACACCGGCCCTGATATCCCTAGTATCGGCCTTTTTCAGCTCCCTGTAATTATTTCTGGCAAGCGGCCACAGAGACATCTGGTCTGCGGCAAACTTGTGCATCTCTTCCGACAGGCTGTTGAAATAATTGGGATCAAGCATATGCTACAACAATGCAAGAAGTTGATTTTTGATTTCAGTGAATTCGCTTTGGAAATTAGGGGTGAGAAGGCCCTGCTGCGCCATTTCCTCTATCTTCTGCAGGCTAAGCCACTTACCCTGCTCCACCTCATCCCTGTCCGGTCTCACCGTAAAATGGCCAACCGCGGCAAAGATGAAAACGTATTCTCTGTCGCGTCCCGTATCATACACATAGGAGCCCAGGAAAATGGGGTTGTAGTCCGTAAGATGCAACTCTTCCGATGATTCACGGTGGAGGGCTTCCACGATACTTTCCCCATACATCACATGACCACCCACTGCAGTATCCCATTTGCCGGGCATGAGGTCTTTTTTCATGGAACGTTTCTGCAGGTACACCCTTTCCTGACGATCTATCAGGTGAAGATGCACAACAGGGTGAAGAAGCATGCTGCCGCTGTGGCAGTATTCGCGTGTTGCACGGCCCACAACCCTGCCATCCTCCTCCACAACGGGAAAGATTTCAGGAAGGATGTAACGTGTTCCCTTGCCTCTGCCTTTTATGGCGGACATTGTAGTGGCCCCGTTTGCAGGCGGAATCATTGGAGCGCTGTCGCCAACGGGATAAATCAGTTCTATCATAGCTTTGCCCTCAAGATTTTAAGTTCCGAAGGGGTATAGAGATACGGATCAATAAGATCCGGATATGTTCTGCCTATTATTGCAACGGCCGCAAAGAACAGTGCCGCAAGTATCACCAGCACCAGAACACCAATCCAGAAAGTCTTTGCCGGGTTTGACGGGGTTTCGTCGGTGTCGGCGGTGTCGGCCGTGTCGGCCGATGGGGATTCTGCGGTCTCCGCGGTCTCTTCCGCCGATGAAGCTTCTGAGATCTCTTCCGCGGCCGATTCTGCGGGAACGACAGCCTCCACCTCGGCCGATTCCTCAGCTACATCCTCTGCCGACGCGGAAGTTTCCTGCCCAGCCATAGTCTCTTCAGCAGGAGCTATGCTTTCGACCTCTTCAGCAGGAGCACCAGTCTCCTCCACCTCTACAGTGGTTGGCGTCTCTTCGGCAGCTACATCATCGGCAAGGACCTCTTCGGCAGGGGTTTCCTCAACAGGAACATCTTCAGCAGGGAGATCATCGGACGCAAGCACTATCACCGGTTCCGGACGGAATCTCAGCGACACAGGCTCCAGACAATCGTACTGCGGGAAGATTGAAAGATCCTCATCGGGAACGAAAATAACGGCCCCACCCCTTGTCGCACGTAAACGGCCCAGACCCGGGAAGTCCAGGTTCTTAAGCTGATACAACTGCTTGCCCAGAGAGGCGATGTAATCTATGATAACCTCGCGAGCAACATTGGAAGACT
>JAKSKO010000065.1 GCA_024401715.1 Bacteroidales bacterium | reverse complement strand
AGCTGGATAGAGCAACAGCCTTCTAAGCTGTGGGTCTTGGGTTCGAATCCCAACCAGATCACCCAAACACAAAAAAATGACCGGAAGTCTTGATGACCCGGTCATTTTTTGTATCGTGCAAAAACAACTTATTTTGTTGCCTCAACAGACTCTTTGCGGAACTCTTTAAGAGCTTTCATAAGCTCAAGAGCGTTTTTACGAGCGCGTGCGCCAGCAGCTTTGTTGCCTTTCTCTACCTGTGCAGTAGCGTTTTTCTCGAACTCAGCAAACTGAGCGAGGATTGATTTTACAAGTGCTTCCATTTTTAGAAATTTTATTGGTTAATAATCGTTTTCGTATAGATGATGCTAAATTATATATTTTGCGCTAATCCAGCAAATTTTTGTTGAAAAAACGGCCTATTTTCAGTCCTTTTTGCACCTTGGGTGATGTTCAAGTATGTTTTTCTGCCATGTACTGCTGTCCAGGTGGGTGTAAATCTCCGTTGTAAGGATGCTTTCGTGCCCCAGCATCTCCTGCACCATGCGAAGATCGGCTCCGTTTTCCACCAGGTGAGTGGCAAAGCTGTGGCGGAAAGTGTGTGGTGAAATGTTTTTTGCAACACCAGCCAGCATGGCCTGCTTCTTTATCATATTGAATACGGATACCCTGCTGATGGCGGCTCCGTTACGGTTAAGGAAGAGGAACTCGCTGCCGAAGTCCAGCGGGCGCGCCTGCAGATATTCGTTCACGGCATCTATTGCCGGATCTCCTATAGGCACAAGCCTCTCCTTGTCTCCCTTGCCTATGACCCGGATGAAGCCGTCATTGAAATATAGATTGCCTATGGTAAGGGCGCAAAGTTCGCTGACGCGAAGACCGCAACCGTAAAGCACCTCCAGCATGGCCCTGTCCCGGGTACCCATCCATGAACCCGTGTCCACGGAATCCAGTATCGCCACAACCTCGTCTTGGCTCAGGATCTCGGGCAGATACTTGCCAAGCTTCGGGAATTCCACCCTGTCGCAGGGGTTCTCCTTTATGATGCCCTCTGTGATAAGGAAGTTGAAAAAAGACTTGATGGAACTAAGCAGGCGGCTCTGGCTGCTTTTTGCCAGGCTATCACCGAAGCTGTCCCCGCTTTTTTCCACCTTTTTCTCTGCCAGATAGGCCAGGATATCCTCGCTGCCAACATCTTCGGCCTCTTTTCCGGCCCAATGCAGGAAAGTCTCTATATCAGAAGCGTACGCTGCCACCGTGTTCGGCGACATCGCACGCTCTATCTTAAGGTAGTAGGAATAATCCTTACAGAGTTTTGTATTTCTCTCCATACTCCATCTGCTGATCCAGGAAACTCTCGTTGTAAACCACTTTGTAGTCTACAACCTTGCCGCCCTTCTCTACAGGAACAATGGATGGATTGATGAAGCCGCCGTAAGGTTTCAGGCCCAGGCCGGCGTAACGCTCCAGCACCTCTTTGTGGATTTCCGGATTGATATTCACCGCGTATTTCTCCACCAGGGCCTTGCCTGCGGCAAAGTCGCCCTCGGATTTGATGCGCTGCAGCTCGCCAAGAAGCTCTCCGAACAGACCTCTCAGTGCCTGGTAGTCGTTAACCACAAAGAATGTCTTGCCATCGCGCACCTTCTTCTCTATCACATTTGCGGCCATGCCTTTCTCGTAGCACCACTCTGCAATGAGTTTGCGGTTCTGCATGTGGGCCTCCGTGTTCGGACGGCCAAGCTCCACGCGTGTGAACTGGGTCATGATGCCGTTGCGGATATAGCTGTCATAAGCGGCCTTGTATGCCTCTGCATCCGGAAGAATTCCAAGCTCCACAAGTTTCTCATCGGCCATGTAGTAAAGGCCGAAAATGTCTGCGCGGGCCTCTTCCAGTGCCGATGAATACTCTCCAAGCGCACCGGCCGGAACGCCAGGGAGCAACTGTCCGCTGCCGTGGCCCAGGCACTCGTGAAGGTCTGTATGAACATTGTTTGTGATTGCGCCCCATTTCTTTGCGCGCTCTATCTCGGCCTCGTCCCATGCAAATTCGCTTAGAAGGCTCACCGGACGCTCTTTGGCTGCGTAGTCGTATGCGTCGGTGATGTTTGCGATAGTTACGCTCTTGCTGCCATACTCCTTGCGAATCCAGTCTGCGTTGGGAAGGTTGATGCCTATGGCTGTTGCAGGGTAGTTGTCGCCGGCGATGCAGGTTACGTTGATAACCTTCGCACTTACGCCCTTAACCTCTTTCTTTTTGAAGCGGCTGTCCATAGGTGCGTTATCCTCGAACCACTGTGCATTGTCGCTCATCAGTTTTGTTCGGCCCGATGCCACCTCGTCCTTGATGTTGACGATGCCTTCCCATGAAGCCTTGCGCCCCATAGGGTCGTCATAATCCTCTACGAAACCGTTAACGAAGTCCACTGTGCCGTCCAGGTCTCCAACCCATTCGATATTGTATTTGTCCCACAGACGCAGGTCGCCTGTCCTGTAGTATTCCACCAGGGATGCGATGTACTGCTGCTGAAGCGGAGTTTCGGCAACCTTTGCCGCAGCCTCAAGTTCTGCGCAGATTCTCTCCAGAGCGGCACCGTAAAGACCGCCAACCTTGTATACTTCCTCGCGGATAACTCCGTCCTCTCCTTTCACAAGCTTGCTGTTGAGGCCGTAGGAAACAGGACGCGGATCCTTGAGGTCTGTCATCTTCTTGTAGAATGCCACAACCTCTTCCTTGCTCACATTGTCATAGAAGTTTGCAGCAGAGTTCGCAACGATGTCTCCCTTGCCGGTGTAGATGTGCTCCGGATAGCGCTCCGGGTTGTAAATCACATCCAGAAGGTCCTCGTCTGCGCAACCGGCCTCCTGCATGAGGGAAGCGAAATACTCCTTGCCGCACTCAGGGAAAATCTTGTTCTCTGCATAGTGGTGGTGGATACCGTTACTGAAAAATACGCGTTTTGCGTAAACCATGAACTGCTCCCACTGGCTGCTGCTGTCTTTGCTGTCGTGTGTCTTGATGATGGCTTCAAGGGCATGGCGCACCTCAAGGGTTCTTTCGCAGTTCTGGTCCCAGATTATGTCTCGTCCCAGTTTTGCCGCCTCGTTCAGATGGTATACATATTCCTTCTGTTGAAGTGTGAGTTCATCGAAACCGGGAATCCGGTAACGTATGATCTGCAGGTCTGCAAATTCATCAACCAGATACCTGAAATCGCTGCTGCTTTCCTTGCTTGTGCATCCGATGATGGAGCCAAGCATAGCTGAAATTGTTAGCATTTTTGTAAATCTTTTCATTGTCATAGTTGTTAAAACGTACAAATATAGATAAATTTGCACCGATATGAAAACAGAAAAGCTAACACGTGCGTTATATGCGGTCCTGATTCTGCTTTCCTTCTGTTCATGCAGGAAAGCTTCGGACGATTGCGGCAAAGACAAGATAAGCAACAGGGTATTCATCATATATTCCTGCGGACATAACAATCTCAGTTCCATGCTTCTGGACGACATCCGGGAGGTGGGGGAGAATATCACCCATGAAATGTGCAGGGAGTCCGACAGGATTATAGTCTTCAATCACGCTTCTGTGGGAAGGAATTACAGTGCTCCCGTAAATCCCGTGCTGATGCAGATGTACCGCAACAAAAAGGGCGTCCTGGTGAAGGATACATTGAAGGTGTTCCAGTCCAAGACCTATGCAAGTGACGGCACGCCGTCGGAGGAGGGGTATACCGGTTCGGATCCCAAAACCCTGGTGGAGGTTCTCCAGTATGTGAAAAAGAATTTCCCGTCCAAGCAGTACAGCCTGCTGATGTCATCTCACGGCACGGGATGGCTGCCATACAACTACTATTCCACCGGCGTTATCACCAAGACCTTCGGGGCCGATTACAGCGGCAGCGGCAGCATGGGAGTTCCGTATGAAATTGACGTCAAAGACCTCGCACAGGCTTTCAGAACAGCCGATATGAAGTTTGAATACATTCTTATGGACGCCTGTTTCATGGGCGGCGTGGAAACTGCGTACGAGCTTGGCGATGTGTGCCGCTATTTTCTGGCATCCCAGACAGAGATATGGGGCGATGGCCTTGTATATACTTCAATCCTCAACAATATTTTCGCGCGGGATCCCGAAAAGGGACTGACGGCCATATGCGGGGAATATATGGAGTACTACCGGAAAATGGGCAGCCCTGCCACAATTTCCCTTGTGGATTGCAGCGCTATGGATCTTCTCGCCCGGGTTTGCCGGGAACTCTTTGAAAAATACAGGTCTGAGATGAATTCCACCTATGTAAAGGAGACCGCCCAGGTTTTCAGACCAACCACCACCACTTCGGGCTGGTATAACAAAACCTTCTTTTATGATCTGGAGGATGTGCTGCTTGCATCCGGAATAGACGGGGATGAACAGGCCGCCCTGTCTTCCGCTCTTGGCGCCTGCGTCCTTTTCAAGGATGCCACAGACAAGCTTTTTGACGGTTCTGCGTTGAAACATCACTGCGGTCTCACAATGTTTCTGCCGGTAGCGGCCAAGGCCGAATTGAGCGGGTACTACCGCGGCTTCATGTGGAATAAGGATACGGCCCTTGTCAAGTAGAAAAATTTTCATTATCTTTGCCGTCCCTTATTAAAAGCTTGATGCTTTTGGTGCAATGGGGTCTTCCGGGCACAACGCCCCCAAGACTGAGTAACACATTTTATTTATCTTACAATGAAACAGATTTCTATCAGCGGTGTTGTCCGTACAGTAGGCAACAAGCAGTCTATCAAGACTATCCGTCGTGCAGGCAACGTACCTTGCAACCTTTATGGCGCAGGCCTTGAGAACGTTCTTTTCACAGTTTCTGCAAAAGAGCTCAAGAACCTCACCCACACTCCTAACTCATACATCGTAGAGCTTGACCTTGAGGGCAAGAAGCACCTTTGCGTTCTTCACGAGGTTCAGTGGCATCCTGTTACCGACGAGGCTCTTCACGTAGACTTCCTTGCAGTTGATCCTGCAAAACCTGTATCTATCGACGTTCCGGTTGTTGTAACAGGTCACTCAGAGGGTGTGAAACTGGGTGGTAAGCTCCTTGTTTCTGCACGCAAACTCAAAGTTTCAGCTACTCTTAACAACCTTCCTGACACTCTTGAGGTTGATTCAACTCCTCTTGGTATCGGTAAGCAGATTGTTGCAGGTGACCTCAAATACGAGGGTGTTACCATCCTTTCTCCAAAGGCAACAATCATCTGCTCTGTACGTCCTACCCGTGCAACTGCACAGGCTGCTCAGCAGAATCAGTAGTCTTTAACCATTAAGGGTCCGGTGTTATGAACTACCTTGTAGTAGGTCTTGGCAATATAGGTGCTGAATACCAGAACACCAGACACAACATGGGATTTATAGTATTGGATGCCTGGGCTCAGGCGTCCAATACTGTTTTTTCTTCAGACCGTTACGGCTCTGTTACGGAGGTGCCGTTCCGCGGTCATAAACTCCTGCTCCTGAAACCATCCACCTTCATGAATCTCAGTGGAAAAGCTGTCCGCTACTGGATGCAGGAAAAGAAGATTCCTCTGGAGAGGGTGATTGTTATCTGTGACGATCTCAACCTTCCGTTCGGCACCATACGCATGCGCCGCGGCGGTTCTGCCGGCGGGCATAACGGCCTGAAGAACATAGAGGAACTTGTGGGCGGACAGGATTATGCCCGCATACGCCTTGGCATAGGCAACGAATATTCCCGCGGCCAGCAGATAGATTTCGTGCTGGGACGTCTTTCCGCTGAGGAATTGAAACAAATGGAGGAAATATCCGTAAAAGTTATTGAAGGTGTTCAGCTTTTTGCCACCCAGGGTGTGGACAGGGCCATGAACGTCGTGAACAGCAAAAAATAGCTATGAAAGCCAAACAGAAACGTCCCAATCCACATACCCTTCCTGCCGATTTCCGCAGCAGGGAAGAGGAGGCGTTGCTGCGCCAGAATCGTCTGGTTATACTGCTGAACGAAAAAGAGCAACGTGCCCTGGACCGCGCTCTTGATGCCGTTAAAGGAAAAAACAAGGCGGCTTTCTGTCGTCAGGCTATTCTGGAAAAGGTTTTCCAGGTCCTGGATGACAATCAGCCAACCTTATTCTAAAATTCTTCCCTTATATTATAATCGTTTCTGCGTGTACTGTTGCGGGAGACCATCTCGCAGATGAAGCCCGTGCAGAAAAGTATCACGCCTATGATAAGCGCCGCCACGGAAAGGTAGAAAAGCGGCTGCTCTGTTACCGCGCGGTAGTGCATTCCGGCGCTCTGGTATATCAGCTTTCGGGCAATCACCCATATTGTCATTATTGTGCCGATGATGAAGCTCAGAAGGCCGCTTGCACCGAAGAAGTGCATGGGCTTTTTGCTGAACTTGCCCAGGAACCACAGCGACATCAGGTCCAGAATGCCGTGCACAAAGCGGGCCATGCCGAACTCGCTTGTGCCGTATTTGCGTTTCTGATGGTGGACCGGAAGCTCTGTGATGCGGTCATAACCCACGTTCTTTGCAAGGTAGGGGATATAACGGTGCATGTCTCCGTAAACCTCTATGGCCTTCACCACCTCGTTTTTGTAGGCCTTCAGGCCGCAGTTCATGTCGTGAAGCTTTATGCCCGTAACCTAGCGTGCGGTGGCGTTGTAAAGTTTGGAAGGAAGGTGCTTTGTTAGTTTGTTGTCCTGCCTGTGCTGTTTCCATCCGCTTACGATGTCCCAGCCTTCGTCCATGATCTTTGCGTACATCGCCGGAATCTCCTCCGGACTGTCCTGAAGGTCTGCGTCCATGGTTACAACCACCTCTCCCTGTGCGGCCTTGAAACCGGAATACAGGGCGGCCGACTTTCCATAGTTGCGCCTGAAGCGTATTCCGTGCACCTTCGGGCCATCGGCACGTGTGGCGAAATCCTCTATGATCTCCCAGGAACCGTCCGTGGAGCCGTCATCCACGAATATCAGCTCATAGCTGTACTTCCCGTCAATGGAGCTCCTTATCCACTGATACAGTTCCGGCAGAGACTCGGCCTCGTTCAGCAGACTTATGATTATGGAAAGGTCGTAGCTGTATGATGTCTTATTCTTTGTCATCATCAAAAGGATTGTCGCTTATGATGCGCGGTGCAAGGATTGCGGGAAGTATCCATGCCCACAGTGTACAGTAGATGAAGTTGCTGATGAAGGTGATCTGCGGCAGCTTGTCCAACACTGAATCCATGACGTTCAGGGTGTTTCTGTCCATGCTCTGGCCCATGGAGGAGATAACCGTGTCTATTGCTGCCTGGGTGGTTTCCGGATTCCACAGCAGGTATGCCATGGTGAGGGCGGAATATATGAAGCCGGAAAGGATTCCTATCATGAAGCCCAGGCGGCGAAGGTCGCTTCTGTCGGCACCGGGGTAGTCCTGTTTGAAGCGGTACATGAACAGACGCATGAAATAGATGCAGCCGAAAATTTTCGCGGCATCAAGGAAAAACGTGAGGATGCTTTTCCACATTGCGCCGTCAGAGGCGTTAATCCAGTTGTTTATCAGGAAATAGGCGCAGCAGATGGCGCTTAAGACAAGTGCGCTGATGCCTGCTTCGTGCCAGATGGTTTTGATTCCGATTTTCTCGCTCATAATTTTTATTGTTAAATATGTACAAATATAGGAAAAAATAAGTACCTTTGCATGATTATTTGAAATTGTAATTTATTATGGCATATATCAAGTATCCGGACGGAACCAACAAGCCTTTTGATTGGGAGAATGCAGATGACAAGAAAGTTTTCTGGCACAGTAGCTCACACCTTATGGCACAGGCACTTGAGGCCCTGTACCCAGGCGTGAAATTCGGCATAGGCCCTGCTGTGGAAAACGGCTTCTATTATGATGTTGACCTTGGCGGCCGCACAATCACAGAGGCAGACCTTGCAGCCATCGAGAAGAAAATGATGGAGTTTGCAAAGACAAAGGAGACTTTCGAGTGCAAGATGGTTTCCAAGGAAGAGGCTTTGAAGACTTTCCAGGAGAAAGGTGACGAGTATAAGGTGGAGCTTATCTCAGAGCTGGAGGACGGCAAGATTTCCTTCTACAGCAACGGTGATTACACCGATCTTTGCCGCGGCCCGCATATCTCTGACACTTCAATCATCAAGGCTGTGAAGCTTACCGCAATCGCCGGTGCATACTGGAGAGGCGACGAGAAACGCCAGCAGCTTACCCGTATCTACGGTATCTCTTTCCCTAAGGCATCTTTGCTGGAAGAGTACAACCGTCTTATGGAGGAGGCCAAGAAACGTGACCACCGTCTCATCGGCAAGCAGATGGAGCTCTTCACATTCAGCCAGAGGGTTGGCGCAGGCCTTCCATTGTGGCTTCCTAAGGGTGCCGATCTTCGCGGCCGTCTGGAGGAATTCCTGAAGAAGATTCAGAAATCATACGGATATCTGCCTGTAATCACCCCGCATATCGGAAACAAGGACCTGTATGTGACTTCAGGCCACTATGCAAAATACGGCAAGGACTCTTTCCAGCCAATCCACACTCCGCAGGAAGGTGAAGAGTATCTGCTGAAACCTATGAACTGCCCTCACCACTGTGAGATCTACCGCAGCAAACCGCGTTCATACAAGGATCTTCCATTGCGTTTTGCAGAGTTCGGTACCGTTTACCGTTACGAGCAGAGCGGAGAGCTTCACGGTCTCACCCGCGTGCGCAGCTTCACCCAGGACGACGCTCATCTTTTCTGCCGTCCGGACCAGCTGAAGGAGGAGTTCTGCAAGGTTATCGACATCATCCTGTATGTGTTCAAAACTCTTGAATTCAAGGACTATACAGCACAGGTGTCCCTGCGTGATCCAAAGAATACTGAAAAATACATCGGCACAGATGAAAACTGGGCAAAAGCCGAGAGCGCAATCGTTGAGGCTGCGCAGGAAAAAGGCCTTCCTACCGTTGTGGAGTATGGCGAGGCTGCTTTCTACGGCCCTAAATTGGACTTCATGGTTAAAGACGCCATCGGACGTAAATGGCAGCTTGGCACAATCCAGGTTGACTATAACCTTCCGGAGCGTTTCGACCTCGAATACACAGGCTCTGACGACAAGCCTCACCGCCCTGTGATGATTCACCGTGCTCCTTTCGGAAGTATGGAACGTTTCGTTGCCGTGCTTCTGGAGCACACTGCAGGCAAGCTTCCTTTGTGGCTTACACCGGAGCAGGTTGTTATCATTCCGGTAAGTGACAAATTTGAGAATTATGCCTCAAAAGTTGCAGAATTGCTAAATAATGCCGATATTCGCGCCTCTGTGGACTCTAGAAACGAGACCATGGGTAAACGAATCCGCGAAAACGAGATGAAAAGAGTACCGTTCATCGTTATCGTGGGTGAAAAAGAAGAGAGCGACAATGCAGTCTCAGTACGCCGTCAAGGTGGTGTAAATGAGGGTGTTATGTCGGTTGACGCATTTAAGGAACTGGTACTGGACGAAGTAAAACAACAACTTAACAAGTAGGAGGATTTTTTTATCGCTGCCCCTTTCAAACCCACTTTCCGCCCGAAGCCGGCCGCACCGAAGCCGCAGGGCCCTCGTCAGCCACAGCAGAGACAGAAGGCTGATGACGAACTTCGCATAAATGACGAGATTACTGCGTCACAGGTTCGTCTTGTAGGTGAAAATATTCCCGAGCAGGGAATCTACTCAATTGCGAAGGCAATTCAGCTTGCCGACGAGTTGGAGCTTGATTTGGTGGAGATTTCCCCTAAGGCGGATCCGCCTGTGTGCAAGATTCTGGACTACCAGAAATATCTGTACCAGCAGCGCAAGAAGG
>JAKSKO010000064.1 GCA_024401715.1 Bacteroidales bacterium | reverse complement strand
GTTTCGCCCCTGAAACCGTTCCTGATTGCAATCTCTCCCGGCACCACGTTCGGAAGCGTGTACAGGAAGATGGAAGGGCTTGGATAGAAGCCGTTTTCCGCCGATATGCTGGCAAGGTGGTTCCTGTCTGCGGTAATGGAGGAGCTGGAGTTGAACAGCACCACGGCCGTGCTTTCGTCGCAACAATCCCTGTGCTCCTTAAGCAGCAGCTCTGCCGCTATGGATGTCATGCGGCTGAAAAGGTCCATCTTGTGAACCTTAGGATAGTCGCCTATGTATTTTTTGTACAGTTCGGCCAGCAGCGCGTTGCCCTTTGCCTCGCTTTCAAGCTTCTTGCCGTTCACATATGCGGCGTCGGGGCCAAGCTGTACGCTGGCAATGCACTCTGTTTCGGCCGATGTGGCCTTGAAACCGGTCGGAAGCTTTTCCTTCGAATATAGTATTGCGCCGTTGCACCCGCCGAAACCGGAAATTATCTTTATGAAACTGTCTTTTCCGCACGGACGGTCTTCGGCGCTTATGTTTATTCTGCCGCTTACGCCGCTCTCCTGGAATCCGCGTGCGCCGGGAACAATGCCCTTGTCCACGCATTGCATCAGGAAGATGCTTTCAATGACGCCCGATGCGCCCAGAGTGTGGCCGAAGGTGCTTTTTATTGCCGCCACGGGTAAGTCCTGCAGGCCGGCGCGCTCTATGGCGCAGCTCTCCATCTGGTCGTTGAACATGGTGGCTGTGCCGTGAACGCCTATGAGGCCCAGCTTGCTGCGGTCGAAGCCTTCCAGCGTGCGCTGTATCACCTGCAGGCTGCCTTCTCCGGAAGGCGATGGGGCACTTACGTGATAGGCGTCGTTGTTAAGGCTGCCGCCTGTTATCTTCCAGCCCCCTTCCGCTGCATCGGCCGTCAGAATCATTGTGGCTGCAGCCTCGCCAAGGTTCAGGCCCAGGCGCTCCAGATCGAAAGGCTTGCATTGCCCCGGGTCCAGGGATTTGAATGAAAGGAAACCAGCCACGGTGAAAGGTCCTATGCAGTCTGCGCCGCAAACGATGGCGTTTCTGTACTGCCCGTTTTCCAGCAGTCTTGCCGCCAGAATCTGGGCTGTAACTCCGGAAATGCATGCGTTGCAAACCACAAGCGGCTCTGTTTTCATGCCGAAGTGGCGTGCTATCCTTCGTGCGCTGCGTCCCGGGCTGAAGTACATTCCGTCCCTGCCGGCCGATTCTGCCAGCTCTTCCACATTCGCCTTGGTGGTGCTCAGGATAAGAATGCAGTCTTCAGCGCTTGCGTCCACATTGCCGGCATCGGCCAGGGCCCTTTCAATAGAGCGTATGGCAAGGGATTCAAAACGCGTGAACCCCTCCATGTGCAGCTGCCTGTCCTGCTCCGGAGTGAAGACGGCTGCGGTGAAACTCTCCGGAATGCCATCCACGGCGCTGCAAAGGCGCAAAGCTGTCTTCCCCTGCCTGAAGGCAAGGAAATTCTCTTCTGCGCTGAAACCCAGCGGCGAGATGATATTTGCAGAGACTAAGTTCACCATAATCCTATTCCAAACCTACCGATTTTTTCCATTCCGTATAGAAGTCCGGGCAGAACCACAGAAGCTGGTAGTTCCTGTCCATGAACACCTGTGTGCTTCTTGCGCTAAGGTATACGTCCCCGTTCTCCGGATTGAATATCTCGTAGTCGAAAACAATCTTTGCCGCTTCGCATGGACGGTAGGTGATTCTGATTGACGGCTTCATTCCGTACATCAGAGGCTTCTTATAGTTCATTTTCATCTCCACAAGCGGGGCGTAGGTGTTTTCCCTGATGTAGAGATGGTAGGAAAGGCCGTATTTCTCTCCGAAGGCCTCACGGGCATCTTCCAGATACAGCGGGTATGCTCCGTGCCACACCACGCGCATCATATCCACTTCGCTGAAGCGGATCTCAAGCTCTTTTGTAACGGACAGTTCCTTCATGGCTCTTATTATTCACTCAAGTTTCGCAAGTTTTAACTAATTGTTATTCAAAGCTTTGTGCATATCTTGCGAAACTTTTCCCTACGCACAAACACTTCTACGTTACCTTTTCCCTAAATCCCTCCCGACGGGCTAAAGCCCTACTGTTCGGGCCGAAAGTCCACTGGACTTTCTGTAAACACCCTCACGACCCGGAAAAGGGACTTACTATCGACCTAAAGGTCTCTAAATATCGTTGTTTCGCAAATGCGAAACTTAAATTATTCAATGTTTCTTACGGATAACTTTATCTCCGCGCTGGCAATAAGTTCACCCTCGCAATATACCCTGGCATCGGCCAGTGTCATCCCGAATACCTCCTCTTTCACATCCACCGTGGTGGAAATGGTGCTTCCAACCTGCGCAAGCTTTTCCACGCAGTAGTTGCGCACTGCGCCTATGAAACCTATCTGCACATCCTTGTGAAGCACGAATTTGTTGTAGAATCCAACCCTTGCCGCGCAGGTCTGGGCTATGTTTTCCATCATTCCCGCAGCGGAGAATCCGCCCTCGTCCACAAAGATATTCTCCCTGCGAATGGTGAGTTCGGTGGTGGAAGTCATCATCTCGAAGTGAACCAGGGTGTCTATCATCACGAAAGGCTCCTGCTGCGGCAGAACCTGGTGCACATCAATGCTGCGCAGATATTCCTCTGTAAAACTAACAGTTTCCATTGTTCCAAAAATCATAGAAGTTAAACCATTGCGCAGGGTATTGCAGAACCCTTTTCTCCAATTCTGCAACATAGGCCTGCAGAAGCTGCTGCATCTGCACTTTCCTGCCGGCGCCTTTGTCGTAGCATAGCGGAGTCACATAAACATGGTATGTGTCCCACTTCTCCTTCATTACGTTCACTGCCAGAACGTCCAGCCCTCTCATTGTGGCCACGCTGAAAGGCCCCTGGGGGAATCTGGCGCTTCTGCCAAGGAAATTGCATTCCAGGGATTTGGCCTGGCCCATGAACCTGTCTGTGGGGAAACTTACGATGTCTCCGTTGCACAGGGCGTTGTCTATCTCGAACAGATGGCCCATATCCTCCCTCAGGCATATCATGCTGATATTGGTTTTGGAGAACATGCTGTCCCTGTTCTTCATCACGGACTCCTTTTCAAAGCCGTACACTACAGCGTGTATCTCTTTGTTTTCCGATTTCAGACTGTAGCCCGCAATCTCGTAATTGCCTATGTGGGAGCTTAGCAGCAGGAAGCCTTCGGGAGCGTCGGACAGGCGTTGGAAGTTTTCTGTGCCTTCCTCCACAATGGAGAATTTCCTGCCTGCATACATCGCGAATTTGTCTATCACTATCTGGGCGAAACGGTAGTGGTTCACATACACGTTCCAGGCAGCCTTAAGGCGCTTATAACCCAGAATCTCGCGGAAATAGACATACGAAGTGTGCCGGCTCCGGTTCAGAACAAGGCATACCGGAATAATGAAAACGGCCGAGAAAACATACAGAATGCGCAGGTCGGTAAAACGCAAGAAACGGATGAGATGCTTGTGCATCCACCCATTTCCAAAGGTAGTTCCTGCCCACTGATGCGCTGCCATGGCGGGATTTATTTTACCTTAGTCTCTATATAATCGCAGAACTTGCTGTAGGTGTCCACACCTGCCATTTCCTCCGGCTTGATCTTGAAACCGAAATTCTTTTCAACGATTACCACGATATCCACGAAGTCCAGGCTGTCAATGCCAAGATCCTCTTTCAGCCTTGCGTCTGCAGAGATCTTTGCCTCGTCAATCTCCAGATCCTCTATAAGGAAGTTTGTTACTTTTTCTTCAATTTCTACGCGATTCATTTTATTATTCGTTTTTAAATTTTTTCAGTACAAGTGCGCTGTTTGTTCCTCCGAAGCCGAAGGAGTTGCTAAGCACTACGTCTATGTTTGTCTCAATTGTCTTTTCTGCCAGGTTCAGGGGCTGTGAATACTCGTCCCTGTTCTCCAGGTTGATGTTCGGAGCCACAAAGCCGCCCGTCATCATGAGGACAGAGTATACAACCTCGCTTGCGCCCGCCATCCAGCACTCGTGGCCCGTCATGCCCTTGGTGCTGCTTATAAGGGCATGCTCTCCGTGGAAGAGCTTGTCCAGGGCAATGGCCTCGTACATGTCTCCCTGACGCGTGCTTGTTGCATGGGCGTTGATGTAGTCTATGTCGGAAGCTTTCACTCCCGCATCCTTCATCGCCCTTTGCATTGCACGCATGCAGCCCTCGTCGCTGGGCTGGCTTATTACAGCAGTTCCGTTGGAAGAGAAGCCGTAGCCTACTACCTCTGCTATGATGTTGGCACCGCGGGCAACTGCGTGGTCGTAGTCTTCCAGAACCAGGGCTGCCGCGCCTCCGCTTGGAACAAGGCCGTCACGGTCTCTGTCGAAAGGACGGCTGGCCTTTGCAGGCTGGTCCATCCTGCCAGAGAACGCGCCCAGGGCGTCGAAAGATGCCATGGAGTAGAAGTTTGTCTCCTGTGCACCTCCGCATAGAACCATGTCCTGAAGACCCTGTTTGATAAGCATGTATGCCAGGCCTATGGAGTGGCTGCCGCTTGCACATGCCGCGCTGACGGTGAAGTTCACGCCCTTGAGGTGGAATATGGTGCTTATGTTCATGTTCACGGTTGAGTTCATGGCCTGGAATATGAAACTCTGGCCCAGAAGCTCCGTGTCGTGCTTTTCATCCATGATGCGTGACGCCTCTATGACAGGTTTGGCCGATGAATCGTTGCCGAAGATGCAGCCGCACTCATTCTGGTCCAGATACTCCTGGCTGACGCCCGCCATATCGAAGGCCTGGCGGCTGGCCATGAAGGCATATTCGGCCTCCTCGGACATTCCGCGGCGCAGGTGCCTGTCTATGAGACCCTTCAGCTGCGGTTTCTCCACTATGCCGGTGAGGGCGGACTGGTAGCCGTATGTAAGGCGCTCCTCCTCCAGACCTACGCCCGATTTTCCGTTATAAAGCGATTCTTTTACTGTTTCAAGATCGGTACCCAGACAAGACCAGATACCCATGCCGGTGATCACTACTCTTCCCATAATCCTCTTAGTACAAACCTCCGTTGATGCTTATCACCTCACCTGTTATATAGGCAGCGTCGTCGCTGCAAAGGAATCCCACAAGTGCCGCCACCTCTTCCGCCTTGCCGAACCTTTTGGCCGGAACCAGATTCTTCAGCTCTTCCATCGGAAGGTCTTTGGTCATATCGGTTTCAATGAAGCCCGGAGCAACGGCATTCACCGTCACGCTGCGTGCCGCAGCTTCCTGTGCAAGGGCTTTGGTGGCTCCTATGATCGCAGCCTTTGCCGCGCTGTAGTTCACCTGGCCGGCCATGCCTTTCAAGCCCGAGAGGGAAGACATGTTCACGATGCGTCCGCCGTGCTTGCGCATCATCATCTTCGGAAGAAGCCTGCGGGTGATGTAGAAGAAGCCGTTGAGGGTGATATCCAGAACCCTGTGCCAGTCCTCGTCGGGCATCATGAACATTACGTTGTCCCTGCGTATGCCGGCGTTGTTCACAAGGTATGCGATATAATCGTCCGGATGCTCCTGCTCCCATGAATCCAGGGCTGCGTTTATCTCCTCCGGTTTTGAAACGTCAAAGCGCAGAAGGGCTGCCTGCCCTCCTGCGTTTGTTATCTCATTGCATACCTCTTCTGCTGCCGCAGTATTGGATTGGTAGTTTATTATTACCGGGATGCCCATCTGGGAAAGCTTCAGGCAGATTGCCCTGCCAAGTCCCCTTGAACCACCGGTAACCAGTGCATATTTCATAGCGTTTCTCTGTGAATAGGTATATTAGTGTGCAAAGATACTTATTTTAAAGAGAATATGAAACGCTGGTCGTAATTTTCGCGTATGGTAACCCAGAGAGTCTTGTTTGCAATGTCGTATGTGCTGTTGTGCTCTGTGAACCACAGACCCATTTCCCTGGTGTAATAGCCTGTCTCCTTGAAATTCTTGAAGTCGGCGATATTTTTCTGAACCGAAGGATCGGCAAGAACTTCCTCCAGGGTGCAGTCAATTGTGCGGCCGCTCTCCTCGCCAGTATACTCGCTCTTCCAGAAAGGAGTGGTTTCAGGGTCGTAGCACTGTGAGAACCTCACCCTCTTCAGAAGATTGTACATACCCTCCATGGTTACGCCCTCGTCATAGTTTTGCTCAATGATATTGTAGCGCTCTATGCCATCGGCATGAGGGGTAAGCTCCGGAAGCTTGTTCACAAGGAAGTTGGTCATGATGTTGTACTCTCCGAACACAGGCTTGTTGTCTATGAACTCCAGCACAACGGTCTTCTGAGGGTCGCCTATCATGAAGTGAAGGTCGAAACCGCCCTTTTTCATGCCGGTGATGTTGTGGCTGTTCACAAACTCTATTGCCTCGTCTACTGTGGCGCAGTTGTCCAGAAGGCAGCGCAGAAGGAAGCCGCAGTGAACCTCCGGGAGCTCCGGATTAGGTGAGGTGTGAGGGATGCCGGAGTCTGAATAAGGGGTGACGTTCATGTTGCAGAACAGGCCTGCATCGTTTATGCCGTCCATCATGCCCCAAGGCAGGACTGCCATGTCCTGGGCAGAGAGGCCTTTGGCAATATCTTCATCAGTTTTTGTGAACAGACGGCCAACGCCCACAACGGCATGGCGTCCATCCTTTGCCGGGGTATGGATAACCAGCTCTGCAACCTCGCTTACAAAGAAATCAAGGTTGCGGCCATAATAGTTGCCGTTGCGCACTGCCGTGCAGTTGAACTCGGCACCCATTTCTTTTTCAAGATGATTTGGAACCTCGGTGAGATAATCGTCAACCGTAACCTCCCAGAGGTAATCGGCAATCTTGACGGGCTGCTGTACGGCCGGTTTGCAAGAGCAGAAAAGAGCAGACACTGCTGCTATGATCAGAATTGTTTTTTTCATGGTGAAAATCAGTTTAATTCAACTTAAGGTGCAAAGCACCTATACTTTGCAAAGTTATCATTTTTTTTGCTCTCCGCGACTGGTAATTTCTACAATTTCTGTAAAAATTGTAGTTTTTACAAGTGACTTTCAAATTATGAGTGTATCTTCGCATCACACGAATTGCACATACATTTGGTAATTCAAGGTTTTACACACAATCAAATCTGCTGCAGTTTCCGTTCAGGGGCTGCAGCTTTCATATTGCTGGCATTTTTGCCTATATTTGCACGGTAGATAACTTTGTTGTGAGGCGAATAAGGATAATAACTTTTTTTCTGCTTCTTTTCCTACAAGGATACGAAGCCCGTGCCGCTGTCGTCAGCGTGTGCGGCCGCGTTTTTCTTGGTGATGACGAAAAAGTGCCGGGAGATTACGTGGTAATCTTCATTCCCGCGCTGGGTATGGGCACCATCTGTGACGAAGCCGGTAACTTCAGCATAGACATTTCCGCATCGGCGAAAGAGGTGAAGCTGGAATTTTCCCGCATAGGTTATGAAAACGAATACCGCACCGTTCAGCTGTCATCGGCAGATATTTTCGCCGATGGGGAGCTTAGGCTGGAAGATGTACACATGCGGCCGCAAACCCTTATGCTCACAGCGGCCTACATCACCCCGGACGGCATGTCTCCATCCAGGTTTCTTCTGAAAAAGATGAGGGAGAATGTGCTGTTGCAGCGCAAGCACAAGCCATCATATTCGGCAGGCCTGCAGTTCAATTTCTCCACACATGAGATTCCGCTTCTTGCCCAGGTTCTGTCCGGAGGCCAGAAGGGTCTTGCGAAGTTTGCCGCCTCCATGATGGGGGTTGGCGCCCTTGTGAAATACTGTCTGGAGAATGACGACATATCGGCAAGTGCCGAGCTGAAAAGAACCGTAAACAAGGGCAGGTCAAAGGATTACGACAAGATTATCCACAAGTCCAATCCGGATCCTCTGCCGCAGAATGTGCAGAAAAGCATGTTCGAGTTCGTGAACAAGGTGGACCTTTTCGATCTTCTTTACGGCGATGCCAACAACTGGCTGAACTCCTTTGCCGAAAAGCGCGAGTTCCAGCTGGAGGGTACCTATGAATATGGAGACAAGCTGGTGAATGTTCTAAGCTATACGGGCAGGGGAGAGATGTCCATCAAGATTTATATAGTTGAGCAGGACTGGGGTATTATGAAACTGCAGATTATAAGAAAGCATAATGAGATTCTGCGTGCCGAAGCCAGGGATCTTGGAGAGGGGGTGTATATGCCGGTGAGCTTCATAATGAACCCCGGCGTCAGCGAGGTTTCATGGGAGCAGATACCGTCGGTGATACAGTTTGTCCAAAAGGAAAAGCGCTTCAAGAAAGCGGGAAAGGCAAGGCTTGTGAAGATACTTCAGGAAAGGTATGACGCCAGGGAAAGCTTCAACCCTTATCTTGCCTGCGGTTTTTCCGTGCGCTATTTCTAGAAAGAATGTAATTGCAAAATTTTTCGTATTTTTGTGCCCCTAAACCTTGATTTTGGACTGAGTGATGTACTTGAGATTACTTTTGTTGATTCCTGCTCTGGTGACGCTCCTTTGGGCAGTCGCCGTGAAAATAAGGGGAAGAAAAATTTTTGACGCGATTACGTTTGTCGTATGCGGCGCGGCCCTTGCCATAAACGGATTTGCAGTATATCAAATGATTCAGAACGGCTCTTGCAGCATAGTTATTCACTTCATGCAGTTCCTGTTCTCCTCTTCAATAGTGCCTTTGGCCTACATGTATTTTTCCCGCCAGATGGGCAGGCGCTGGAACAATGCCACAGCGGTGATATGCTGGAGCCTCATGCTGCTTATACTCCTTCCAAATGTCTTCATCTTCCTTTCTCCGGACAGGAATATAGACAACCTTGCCGAACTGGAACCCTTCAGGGTTAATCTTATAAGGCATGGCAGTATTATCTTCTCCTGTTACACTGCCGATCTTGCAATCTTTATCCAGGCGATGCTAACCGCATTGCGCATGATTCCGGCTGCAAGGACGCTTAAGAAATACGGTCTGGTTCTTTCCAAAAAGCTTACAGGCTTCTATCTGTGGTGGGCTTCTGCAATTCTGTTCATTGGGGTTACCTCATTCACCCCGATTTCAGTATTTTCCACACCTGCAGGCAGTTGGGTATATTTCAGTCTGTATTCTGCTCTCATCTGCAGCATTTTCTCCATGCTTGCCCTTCAGTTGGATCTTCATCCCGTTGTTACCGAGGATGAAGGAGAACCGGTGCATGTTGACACCTTCATTGAAAGCAGCAAGTCCATGGCCGACAAGCTTAGGATGATGATGGATGTGGACAAGGTTTTCCTCCGCCAGGGATATTCCACAGAGGATATGGTTGATGCGTTGAACACCAACCGTACATATTTCAGCCGTATGATGAATGCCGAGTTCGGAATGAAATTTTCCGATATGCTGAACGATTATCGCGTAGAGCATGCAAAAGTTCTGCTTGCCACAACGGATATGAGCATTTCTGATGTAGCCTTTGAATGCGGGTTTTCAGATGCGTCATACATGAGCAAGAAATTTCATCAGATTGTGGGCGAGAGCCCAAGCGCCTTCAGGGGTTAGATTAATTAAAGCAAAAGCGAAAAAATATGACAGAAGAAAACAAAATGTATCTATCACCAGAAACACAGGTGGTAGAGTTTGAGAATGAAAGCATTCTCTGCCAGAGTGGTGTAGAATCGGCCTTCTCATTAGGCTGTGCTGGCACTATTGGTAGAGGTAGTGGCAACGACTGGGATGGTAATGGCGGCTGGTAAATCAGGTAATCAACTATCAAAGCAGAGGTCTCCTGCCACTGCTCAGGTGTAGCATCACGAATCTCGAGGCTGCAGCTCTCAAATCCGCAAGCCATACTGTCGATAAGATACATACTGTGCTTTGCGAATGCTTCCTGATCCTCGGGAGTGGTGGTGATATCATAGTAGAAATAAATGTCACCGTCGCAGGTGAAGGTCAT
>JAKSKO010000063.1 GCA_024401715.1 Bacteroidales bacterium | reverse complement strand
TAAACTGTCATGAAAAAAATCATATTCCTGGCACTCGCCGTGATGGGATTCGCGGCATGTGCACCTAAAGAAGCCAAAGTTATGGCGCGCTTCGTTCCTGAGCGTGCGGACGACTTCATCATGGAGAACAACCTCGTGTGCGGACGTTTCTACGGAGAGGCGCTGGAGGGCAACCCTACTTCTCCCGGATTCGACATCTGGGTGAAAGTTCCGGGCGCTCTCGTGGCTGACCAGAGGTACGTGGACGAGCTGCAGAACGGCCTTTCATACCACGTAGACCGCGGCAACGGCAAGGACTGCTACAAGGTGGCAGTGAGCCTGGGCGGCGGCGCTTCCGTGCCTTACGTTGACGGAGAGCTGGCATATCCTGCCACCAACTACCGCAGCTACGAGATCCTGGAGCAGAGCAATGACAAGGTTGTATTCGTGCTGCACTATCCTGCATGGGAGGTTGCCGGCAAGAGCGTATCCCTGGACAAGAAGGTCACCGTATGTGCGGACAGCTATTTCTTCAAGGCAGAGGATACATACAGCGGAGATTTCGACACCCTGACCATCGCAGCAGGCTTCTGGGACCACTTCCAGAGCACTTCCCTGCTCTCCGGTGACCGCTTCGGCATCTGGGAGGCGGCTTCCGACCAGAGCTTGGAGCCCGAAGACGGCATGATAGGCGTGGGCATCGTGATGCCTGACGCAGAGCAGATCGTACGCATCGAGGGTAAAAGAAACCACATCGCCGGCCTGAAAACAATCGCAGCGGGCGACACCGTGACATACTGGTTCGGAAGTTGCTGGAGCAAAGGCGGAGTAGAGAACGCGGAAGACTGGTTCACAATCATTGAAAATTTCTAAACCGATACATTTATGAAACGAATATTGGCAGCGGGGCTTGCACTGATGGCAGCTGTGGGTCTGAACGCAAAGGCGTATGAATTCGAGGACCTGTACAAAGGACTCCCATTCAAGATGGAGCGCGTACAGCGCCCAAGCATCCCTTCACGCAGCGTAAGCGTGGCAGATTTCGGAGGTGTTGCCGATGGCAAGACCCTGAACACCGAGGCATTCGATGCAGCAATGAAGGCCCTTGCAGCAAAGGGCGGCGGACACCTTAACGTTCCGGAGGGCATATGGCTAACCGGCCCTATCACCTTCCAGAGCAACATAGACCTTCACATCGGCAAGGGAGCCGTTATCCTTTTCACCGATGATCCAAGCCAATACGACATCATAGACACCAACTTCGAGGGCTTGGACACACGCCGATGCCGCTCCCAGCTGTACGCACAGGGATGCCGCAACATAAGCATCACCGGCGAAGGCATAGTGGAAGGCAACGGCGACGGCTGGAGGCTTCTGAAGAAAGACAAGGTCACAGCCTCACAGTGGAAAGCCCACCTGGATAAATACCCTTACGGCATCCTTTCCAAAGACGGAAAGATATGGTATCCGGACGAGTATTACATGGATGCATTCACACGCAAGAGCACAGACCAGAACGTTTGCAGCGAGCCGCTGGACGAGGTTAAATACCGCCGTTTCCTGCGCCCTGCAATGCTCACCTTCGATTCCTGCGACGGCATCCTGCTTGAGGGCGTAACTTTCCAGAACTCACCGTCATGGAACCTGCATCCGCTTTTCAGCAAGAACATCATCATCAACAAGATCACAGTGCGCGCCCCTCATTATTCGCAGAACGGTGACGGCTTGGACATCGAGGCCTGCAAGAACGTCGTGCTAAGCGGCAGCAGCTTTGATGTGGGCGATGACGCCATCTGCATCAAGAGCGGCAAGAACGAAGACGGACGCCGTCACGGCATCCCTTGCGAGAACCTCATCATTGACGGCTGCGCCGTATATCACGGCCACGGCGGTTTCGTTGTGGGCAGCGAGATGAGCGGCGGCGTACGCAACATCAAGGTTAGCAACTGCAGTTTCGTGGGCACCGACAGAGGCCTGCGTTTCAAGAGCGCACGCGGCCGCGGAGGTGTTGTGGAAGGCATCTGGGCCGACAGAATCTCAATGAAAGACATCGTTGGCGATGCAATAATCTTCAACCTCTACTACGAGGGCAAATCTGCCCTTGAGGCAAAGGGTGCATCGGCCGGAAAAGAGCGCAAGGAAGTGGATATCACCACCCCTGAGTTCCGCGACATCCACATCAGCAACATAGTATGCAACGGAGCTGCACGCGCAATGTTCTTCAACGGCCTTCCGGAGAAACCGGTTCGCGGCATAGAGATACACGACTGCGACATCACTGCACGTCAGGGCATAGTGCTTTGCGACTGCCAGGATATCGTAATCAAGGACATACGTCTGGAGATCCCTAAGGGAGAGCCTGTTGTTGCAACCGATGTGCAGAATCTGCAGGTTAGCGGAATAAGCGTTCCGGTTCAGGCAGATTTCACAGTAGCTGCAGACGGCACAGGAGATTTCCGCACAGTGCAGGAGGCCATTAACGCCTGCCCGGACTACGACCACGGCTACATCACCACAATCCACGTGAAAGCCGGTGTATACAAGGAAATGGTTACCATTCCTCACAACAAGTTCCGCATCAAGATTTACGGAGACGGAGCAGACAAGACCGTCATCACCTATAACAAATACGCGAAGATGCTGTGGCCGGGCACAAACCGCACCGTGGGAACATCGGGCAGCGCAACAATGTACATACACAGCAGCTATGTTACCCTGGAGGACCTCACAGTGGAGAATTCGGCAGGTGAAGGCAAAGACATCGCACAGGCCGTTGCCCTTTTCACCGACGGCGATTTCATCTTCGTGAACCGCTGCCGCCTCATCGGCAACCAGGATACCCTCTACACCTACGGCCGATACGGCAAAGACGGCGGCATCAAGAGAAACTACTATTTGGACTGCTACATCGAGGGCACCACAGACTTCATCTTCGGCCCGTCAATATGCTATTTCCAGAACTGCACCATTCATTCCAAGAAAAACAGCTATGTGACCGCGGCATCCACACTGGAAGGCCAGAAATACGGCTATGTGTTTGAGAACTGCAAACTTACAGCGGCAAGCGGGATTGACGCCTGCTATCTTGGCCGTCCATGGGGCGCATATGCGAAGACCGTGTTCATCAACTGTGAACTTGGGGCGCACATTCTTCCTGAGGGCTGGCACGACTGGGAAAAGGAAGGCAAGCCTAACACCAAGGAGAACTGCTATTATGCAGAGTATCGCAATTTCGGCCCGGGAGCTGTTCCCGCACCGGAGTCGGAGGCCATCGCAGCGGATGACATCGCACACGGACGCGTGGAGTGGAGCCACCAGCTTACACCTGCAGAGGCTGCCCAGTACAGCTTCGAGAAAGTGATGTATCAGGAGAATGACGGAATCAAATGGAATCCTTATGAGAACAAATAAGCTTATACTATATGCCGCTCTTGCGGCTTTCGCCCTCTGCAGCTGTGGGCAGCAGAAAACGGAGACTGCCTTCACCATACACCTTTGCGGAGACAGCACCTGTGCTCCCAAAGACATGAGCAAGGGCAGTCCGGAGCGCGGCTGGGGCATGCTTTTCCCCAACTACTGCGACGACGCCGTACGCATAGTGAACCACGCACGTAACGGCCGAAGCACACGCAGCTTCCGCACCCTGGGCCACTGGGACAGGATGAAGGCCGATCTGAAAGCCGGCGATTACGTGTTCCTGCAGTTCGGCCATAACGACGCCAAACAGGACGACACCCTGCGCTATGCACCGGCATGGACAGATTACAAACAGAACCTGGAGCGCTTCATAGACGAGGTGCGCGAGGCTGGTGCAACACCGGTTCTGCTTACCCCTGTAAGCCGCCGCTGGTTCAAGGAAGGCGTGCTGGACGAGAATTGCCACACAGACTATCCCGCTGTAATGGCAGAGCTTGCCAAAGAGAAGGGGGTTGTGCTTCTGGACATCTACGCCGACACCAGGGACTGGCTTAAGGAGCTTGGAGACGAGGCTTCTAAACCATACTTCATGCAGCTTGCTCCCGGAGAGTGCGAACAGTATCCGGAGGGACGCGACGACAACACCCACACCGTGGAGCGCGGCGCCTTCCAGGTTGCAACTTTCGTAGTAGAGCGCATCAAAGCCTGTCCGGAGCTGAAACCTCTTGCAAAACACCTGGTTAAGTTCCGCGGACACCGCGAATAATAATCATTAACGGAGCATCAGGCGAAAGAAAATTGCCAAAAGTTTGCAGCTTTGGCAGTATTTTCCTTATCTTTACCAACGCAAAGGGGTATTAGCTCAGTTGGTAGAGCGTTTGAATGGCATTCAAAAGGTCAGGAGTTCGATTCTCCTATGCTCCACAAAGACATCTTATCTTTATGCCTCAAAATTGTCTTTACTGCCAGAACAAGGAAGTTCTGGACTCGCTGATGATCAAAATCTGCGATCTTTCGGTTTCCACAGTTTATCTTTTCAAAGAGCAGAGCCATCCGGGCCGCTGCGTTGTTGCATACAAAGACCACATAGGCCAGCAGCATGAGGTTCCGGAGGCGGATTGGGTGAAATTCATGCTTGACACCCGCAAGGTTGCAATGGCAATAGACGCCGCCTTCCACCCTGCCAAGATAAACTACGGTGCATATTCAGACACTCTGAAACACGCCCACTGGCACATCGTGCCGAAGTACGAGGGAGATTTCGAGTTCGGCGGCACCTTTGAGATGAACCCGAAGAAGACATATCTTAGCGACGCGGAATACGCCGAAATGATAGAGAAATTGCGCGCGGCGATGCAGTAGATCCGGCGCATAAATAAAAGGAACTAAAACATGAGAAAAACTTCACGGATCTTCAACACTACAGTATGGGCTGCAATCTGGGGAATGTGCGCGGCACTCCTGTTCGCGCCGGCATTCGCCTATGGCCAGCCTCACATCGAGGGTCAGCAGAGCAAGGCACAGAAAGCTGCGCCAGACGGCAGCAAGCCCACGATATACATGGTGGAGGTCCCTGCCAGCGAAGGCTGTGACACCCTGACACTCCCCGACGATCAAGATATCGTGATTTTAAACGCTACGGCAGAGAAATTTTAATTAAATTTGTACAAATAAAACAATAAACTATGGCAAATCCATTTTCACTTGAAGGAAAGAACGCCTGGATCACAGGTGCTTCTTACGGCATAGGTTTCAACATCGCAAAAGCATTCGTTGCTGCCGGCATCAAAAACATCATTTTCAACGACATCAACGAGGCTGCCCTCGAGCGCGGTCTTGCCAACTATAAAGAGGCTGGCATCGAGAACGTACACGGCTATGTGTGCAACGTTACAGATGAGAACGCCGTGAAGGCAACTGTGGAGAAAATCCATGCCGAGGTGGGCCAGATCGACATCCTCGTGAACAACGCCGGCATCATCAAACGTATCCCTATGCACGAGATGCAGCGCTCTGAGTTCCAGGCCGTAATCGACGTGGATCTTGTGGCTCCTTATATCGTCAGCGCAGCAGTGCTCCCAGAGATGATGGAGCGCCGCGAGGGCAAGATTATCAACATCTGCTCTATGATGAGTGAGCTGGGTCGTGAGACTGTGTCTGCATACGCTGCTGCAAAAGGCGGTCTGAAGATGCTTACACGCAACATCTGCTCTGAGTACGGCGAGTACAACATCCAGTGCAACGGCATTGGCCCGGGCTACATCGCCACTCCGCAGACAGCACCTCTGCGCGAGAAACAGGCTGACGGCAGCCGTCATCCATTCGACAGCTTCATCTGCGCCAAGACCCCTGCGGGACGCTGGCTGGAGCCTGAGGAGCTCGGCGGACCGGCAGTATTCCTTGCTTCACACGCTTCGGATGCAGTGAACGGTCACATCCTCTATGTTGACGGCGGTATCCTGGCATACATCGGCAAACAGCCTAAATAAGCCGTTGCCCGGCGCGTGACCGGCAAGGCGCTGCTTTGGACATTGTCCCCGGGCCATAAAAATCCCCAGCCTCACTTTCGTGGAATGGCTGGGGATTTCAGTATCGGTTTCCCGCTCTCTGTTCAACACCTGCGTCTCCAGACTCGCCTCAAAAATGAGGCTGGGGATTCGCTCTGCGGGAATTCGCTTAGGCCTTGACCTTGAAGATGGCCTTGTGGATGGTGCCCTCGCCAATCAGAGGAGCGTGGCCCATATCGGGGTCGAAGGTGATAGGTTGGCCTTCGTAGACGGTGATCTCCTGCCAGTCCTTGTCCTTGAAAAAGAGGATGTCCTTCACCGGATTATATTCACCATCGGCCTCTGCGCATTCAGTGCGCGGTTTCACGCCGAAAGTCTCCGGTTTTGAAAGCGGCACCTGGATGTCGATATAGTTGTCGTGCACCTCCAGGCGGGCAGCCTCCCTGGTCTTCATGTTGGAGTCTACGATATTCACGAAAAGGTTTTCTCCGTCAATGAAGTGCTTGCCAAGCTCCAGAGCATTGAGATCGGTTTTGGCGATATACTCCAGAGCCATGCGGTAGTATTTGTTTCCGTTAAGATTCATAGTCTTGAAAATTAAAGGGTTACACCTGTCTTGAAGATTGCTATCTCGCGCCAGTCGTTCTTCTCGTTGTTAACCGGCTCTCCGCTGGCAACGGCAAGGACATAATCGGTGAACTGGGCGGCTACCTGCTCCATAGGGGCGTCTTCGGCCAGAACTCCGGCGTTGAAATCTATCCATGTTGGCTTCTTTGCCGCCAGCGGGCTGTTGGTAGACACCTTCATTGTAGGGACGAAGCTTCCGAATGGTGTGCCTCGGCCGGTTGTGAAGAGAACAATCTGGCAGCCGGAAGAAGCAAGGGCTGTGGATGCAACAAGGTCGTTGCCCGGAGCGCTGAGAAGGTTCAGTCCCTTTGTGTGGATGCGCTGGCCATATTTCAGGACGTCGCGCACAATGCTCTTGCCGCATTTCTGTGTACAGCCCAGGGATTTCTCCTCCAGGGTTGAGATTCCGCCCGCCTTATTGCCGGGAGAAGGGTTCTCATATACAGGCTGGTCGTTCTTCATGAAATAGCTCTTGAAGTCGTTTATCAGGCTCACTGTCTTGTCGAAGGTGGCGCTGTCCTGGCATCGGTTCATAAGTATGGTCTCCGCGCCGAACATCTCCGGAACCTCGGTAAGAACGGTTGTACCGCCCTGGGCCACAATCCAATCACTGAACACGCCAAGAAGAGGGTTGGCGGTGATACCGCTTAGGCCGTCGGAACCGCCGCACTTCAAGCCCACGCGCAGCTCGCTTACAGGCACATCCTCGCGCTGGTCCTTGGATACGGTGGCAAAGATTTCACGCAGCTGCTGTACGCCGTACTCTATCTCGTCGCCCTCTATCTTCTGAACTGTCATTGTGCGGACGCGGGCCTCGTCAACAGGGCCTACAAGCTCCATGAAAGCATCCAGCTGGTTGTTCTCGCAGCCCAGGCTTACGATAAGCACACCGCCTGAATTCGGATGGTGAACCATGTCTGCCAGAACGGTGCGGGTGTTCTGATGGTCGTCGCCCAACTGGCTGCAGCCATAGTTGTGAGGGAAAGCCACAACAGCGTCAACGCTGCCAAGCTTGCCTGTCATCTCTGCATTGAAACGTTTTGCAATAGTCTCTGCAATGCCGTTGACACAGCCTACGGTAGGGAGCACCCAGATCTGGTTGCGCACGCCCACCTGGCCATCGGCACGCCTGAAACCGCGGAAAGTGCGTGGAGAACCTGCCTCTGGAAGCACAGGCGCGGGAACAGGCTCGTATTTATAGTCCAGCAAGCCCTCCAGGTTGGTCTTGATGCAGCTGTGGTCTATGCATTCGCCGGCAGCGGCATCGCGTGTGACATGGCCTATAGGGAAGCCGTATTTCACAACATTGTCGCCGGACTTGAGGTCTGTGAGTGTTATTTTATGGCCGCGTGGCACGTCCTGCCCAAGGGTGACGCCACATACGCACTCACCGGCCTTGAGGTCGGTGAGTGCTACGGCTACATTATCATCGGGATTGATTTTAATGTATTTCATATGATTCCTTAGAATTTGAAGTAGTCTTTCGCGTTATTGTAGCAGATGTCCTGTACCATGCCGTGGATGCGCTCCATCTCCGATGCCGGGAGTTTGCCAAGCTCTACGTCCTTGCCCAGAACGTCACAGAGGATGCGGCGGAAGTACTCGTGACGCGGGTATGAAATGAAGCTGCGGCTGTCTGTGAGCATACCCACGAAGCGGCTGAAGAGGCCCAGAACGCTTAGTGCGTCCATGTGGCGGCGCATGCCAACCTCCTGATCCAGGAACCACCAGCCGGAACCGAACTGCATCTTGCCTGGAACGGTGCCGTCGTTGTATGTGTATGCCATTGTCATCATCACCTCGTTATCCTTAGGGTTCAGACAGTAAAGGATGGTCTTTGTGAGTTTGCCGGCAAGGGTGAGACGGTCAAAGAACTTATGACCCGGCTCTGCAATCTGATGGTCGTGGATTGCGTCGAAGCCTGTATCGGCACCCACCTTTGCATACATGTGGCTGTTGTTGTTGCGGATGGCACCAATGTGGAACTGCTGTGTCCAGCCTGCGTTTGCGTCCATGACAGCCTGGTCGAACAGGAATGCGCTTCTGAATTTCTCCAGCTCGTCGGCCGATGGCTTGCTGCCTGCCATGACTTTTGCAAAAATGCCGTCAATCTCTGCAGGAGTGTACTCTGCTGCGTAGAAGTTCTCCAGACCGTGGTCTGAGAGGCGGCAACCCATGCTGTGGAAGAAATCGTGGCGTTTCTGCAGGGCATCCTGGAGATCTGTATAAGTCTTGATCTCCATGCCGGCTGCTGCGCCAAGCTGCTCTATATATGCCTTGTATGAAGCAGGATCCTCAATGGCCATGGCTTTGTCCGGACGCCATGCTGGGATAACCTGTGTGCCGAACGGATTCTCCAGAATCATCTTGTGCCAGCGAAGGTCATCTGCAGGATCGTCTGTCGTGCAGACAGTCTCAACATTGAATTTGCGGATGAGGGCCTGGCCGCGGAACTCCGGAGTGGCCAGTTTTGCGTTACACTCCTCATAAATCTCGCGCGCTGTCTTCGGGCTAAGAAGCTTGTCTATGCCGAAAACACGGCTCAGCTCCAGGTGAGTCCAGTGGTAAAGAGGGTTACGCATGGTGTAAGGCACTGTTTCGGCCCATTTCTCGAAAGTCTCCCATGAGCTGTACTTGCCGCCGGTAAGGTAGTCCTCGCTTACGCCGTTACCACGCATCGCACGCCATTTGTAGTGGTCGCCGTAATGTCCGTCCACAAGCCAGAGCTGTGTGATGTCACGGAACTGGATGTTTTCTGCAATCTGCTGTGGTACCAAATGACAGTGATAGTCAATGATAGGCATGTTTTCTGCGCTCTGGTGATACAGCTGTTTCGCTGTTTCGGTAGAGAGCATGAAGTCGTCGTTGATGAAAGCCATAATGTATTTTGTTTTAAGTTATTCTTATCGGACCTTAATATTTCAAAAATAATAAATAATTTTGTTTTTCCGTGCACGTTCACGGAAAATTTTATTATTTTTGTGTCCGAAGGGTTCGCAAACCCGTGCATGATATTTATCAATAACACTCAATATTATGGAAAAATTGAATCGTACATCTGCGCCACAGGCCAAAAAGTACACAGAAAAAATCATCCAGTTCGGTGAGGGCAACTTCCTTCGCGCATTCATAGACTGGATCGTATGGAACACAAACCAGAAGACAGATTTCAACGCATCTGTTGTTGTAGTACAGCCTATAGACAGGGGCATGGTAGACATGCTCAACGATCAGGACTGCCTGTATCACCTTAATCTTCAGGGCCTTGACGAGGGCAAGCCTGTAGACTCCGTTCAGATGATTGACGTTATCAGCCGCGGTATCAACCCATACCGTGATTTCGCCGATTACATGAAACTTGCCGAGCAGCCGGAGATCCGATTCGTGATTTCCAACACTACAGAGGCCGGCATCGCTTTCGACCCTGCCTGCAAATTCGACGACGCTCCTGCTTCTTCATACCCTGGCAAACTGGTGCAGCTGCTCTATCACCGCTTCGAGACTTTCAAGGGCGACAAGAGCAAAGGTCTCATCATCATGCCGTGCGAGCTTATTTTCGAGAACGGCAAACACCTGAAAGAGTGCATTTACCAGTATATCGAACTTTGGGGCCTGAGCGAGGAGTTCAAAACATGGTTCACCGAAGCTTGCGGCGTATACTCAACCCTGGT
>JAKSKO010000062.1 GCA_024401715.1 Bacteroidales bacterium | reverse complement strand
ATGCCGTACATGCCGCCACCGACGTAGTTGTTGTACTGACGTGTAACTCTTTCGGTTTCAGGGTTGAACTTCTCGTCGCGGTACCTGTACTGTTTGTAGTAAAGCTGTTTTGCATCGTACTGTACAAGGAACACCTCGTTCTTCTCTACAGGAGCTGCAACATTGTGTTTCTCCGGGAGCTTGGCGTTAGAAGGGTTCACATTGTAGTTTTCCTTCAGTACGGAAGAGATTTCCTCAACTGAAAGAGGACCGTAATATGTAACCTCCTGGCCGTATGTGAACACTTCCTTTACTTTTGCCAGCAGCTCCTCTGAAGTGAGATTCATCAGCTCTGCATTGCTTAGTGTAGTGGCCTTGATGTATTCAGGGCCGTTTGCAAGGTATTTCTGAAGGGCTGCATAGCAGGTGCGCTGGCTCTTCACGGCATTTGCGCGGCTCTTCAGTGCATCGGCCTTCAGCTGGGCAAGGATTGCCTCGTCGCCAACGGCGTTGTTGATAAGATCCTGTGCGATGTTCATGGCTTCAACCATATTCTCGCCAAGGCCGCTTATTGTGAGGCTTGTTTTGTATGTGCCGCTGTAGGCGCGGAAATCACAGGCCAGACCATACAGCTTGGATGCAATCTCCTCCGCTGTCATGCTTGGGGTGCCCAGGTATGAGATATAGTCTATTGCAAAATCCAGAGCAGGATCGTCTGCAATGCCTTTGTTAACCTCGAAGCTGAGGTTGCAGATGTCGTTAGTGGTGTTCTGCTTGTACAGAACGTTAAGCTTGTCGTTGAGGTCGAACTGGCTCATTTCAGTGTCGAAGTTCACGTATACCGGCTCTATAGGGTCCACTTTGTGGTTGGCCATGTCCACAAGGAAGGCGCTTTGCATGTTGCGGTTGCTTTCGATAGGGGTGATTTTCGGAGCGGAGATCTTCTGAACTGTCTTGTCCTCGCCCTGGCGCTTGTAAACCACAACATAGTTGCTGTCTCCAAGGAATTCATTCGCCCATTTCACAACGTCCTCTTTTGTAACCTCCTTGTAGATGTCCAATTCCTTCACGGCAACTTTCCAGTCTACGCCGTTGATGAAGGCGTCGATATAGATTCTTGCGCGGGACTGGTTATCTTCCAGCTGGCGCATCTTGCCAAGACGTATGTTGTTGATAGTGGAAGGGATAAGCTCTTCGTCAAAATCACCCGCGCGCAGTTTCGCAACCTCTGCAAGCAGGATGTCCTTAACCTCGTCCAGGGTCTGGCCCTGTTTTGGACGTCCCATTGCAAGGAATGAGCTGTAGTCCGGCTGGATCTGTGCACCTGCCGAAGCGCTGAGGGTCTTCTGCTGCTGGTTAACGTCAAGGTCTATAAGGCCGGCCTGGCCGTTTGAAAGTACGGATGAAGCAATCTCTGCAATGGCGCTGTTACGCACGTCCTTTGCCTCCGGAAGTCTCCAGCCCAGGGCTATGTTCTCTGCCTCAAGGCCGTAAACCTCTTTCACAACAGGGCTGGTGATAGGCTGCTCTTTCTCATACTGCAGGACAGGAATGTTAGGATTAGGCTCCCAGTCGCCGAAGTATTTCTCTATGGTCTTAACCATCTGGTCAGGATCGAAGTCGCCTGAAAGACAGATTGCTATATTGTTGGGAACGTAGTAGTTGTCGTGATACTTCTTTACGTTGGTGATTGAAGGGTTTTTCAGATGCTCCTGTGTGCCCAGAACGGTCTGGTTGCCGTATGGGTGGTGTGGGAACAGGCCATTATCCAGTGCAGCCCAAAGTTTGCGGCTGTCCTGGGTGAGGCTCATGTTCTTCTCCTCGTAGATAGTCTCCAGCTCTGTGTGGAAGCCGCGGATAACAACGTTCTTGAAGCGGTCTGCCTCTATGCGTGCCCAGTTGTCTATCTGGTTGCTTGGGATGTTCTCCACATAAACGGTTTCGTCATGGGATGTCCATGCGTTTGTACCCTGAGAGCCGATGAGGGACATGAGTTTGTCGTACTCATTAGGGATAGCGATCTTGGAAGCCTCGTAGCTGATGGAGTCTATCTGGTGATAGATTGCAGCACGCTCTGCCTCGTCGGTGGTAACACGATAGGTCTCGAAAAGAGCCTCGATCTGGTCCAGAAGAGGTTTTTCGGCCTCATAATCGGAAGTACCGAACTGCTGGGAACCCTTGAACATAAGGTGTTCGAAGTAGTGTGCAAGACCTGTGGTCTCGGAAGGGTCATTCTTGCCGCCAACCTTAACCGCGATATAGGTCTGGATGCGAGGTGTCTCCTTGTTTACGGACATGAAAACCTTAAGTCCGTTGTCCAGAGTGTACACCTTTGTGCCTAGCGGATCACCGCTTACACTTTCATAGTTGGTGCAGGATGAAAGCATCATCACTGCCATGCCTAGGATTAAACTGAACTTCTTCATTTTATATAATAATAAGTATAGATGTTTAAAGCGCCAAAGTTAAGTAAAATCCGTAGAATTTAACTATATTTGAAGGTTAATTTGATATATATTGATTATGGAAGAAAAAAAGGAATTTTCTATAAACATCAAACCCGAACTTGCCACAGGCAAATACTCCAATCTTGCCATCATCACTCATTCCCGCAGCGAGTTCATCATTGATTTTGCCGCCATGCTTCCAGGCATTCCCAAACCGGAGGTTGTATCGCGAATGATAATGAATCCGGAGCATGCAAAACGCCTTTTGCTGGCTTTGCAGGACAATGTGAACAAATATGAGGCTCAGAACGGTCCCATCGGCCTGAATGATATGCACCAGGGCCCGGCATTCCCTATTTCCGGTAACGGCCCGAAATCATAGTACCATGACAGATTTGAAAGATATAAAGGCATTTGTCTTTGATATAGACGGTGTTTTCACCGATGGCGGAATTTATGCCATTGACGGAGATCTGTTGCGCAAATACGAGGCAAAGGACTGTATGGCCACCCGTATCGCCTATATGAACGGTTTCAAGACCGGCATCATAACAGGCGGGATATCGGACGTCATTGCACAGAGAATGGTACGTTGCGGTTTTGACAGGAGCGATATCTACCTTGGCGTAAGGAAGAAAATAGAGGCTTTTGATGATTTCTGCCAGCGCCATGGCCTGAAGCCTGAACAGGTGATGTATTGCGGAGACGACCTGCCCGATATCCCTGTGCTGAAAGCCTGCGGATTGGGTGCCTGTCCTGCCGATGCGGTGCAGGAAGTGAAGGAGGCCGCAGATTTCGTATCGGAATTCCAGGGTGGACGCTTTTTCGTGCGCAATACCGTAGAGATGGTTATGAAAGCCCAGAATAAGTGGTATCTGGACGACGATGAATACAAGAAAATATTCTAGAAGATGAACATTGTTCTTGCATCCGGTTCTCCACGCAGACGCGAACTTATGCAGCATATGGAGCTGGAATTCACTGTGGACAAGGAAACCTCCTTCGAGGAGATTGTTCCCGATGGAATGGCTCCGGAGGATGTTCCGGCTTATTTTGCAGAGGGAAAGTCTGCAGGCTTTCACAGGCCTCTGGCAGATGACGAGCTTCTGGTGAGCGCCGATACCATTGTGGTTTGCGAAGGCCGCATCATGGGAAAGCCGGCCGATGCGGAGGGGGCACGTGAGATGCTGCGCTTTCTGAGCGGGAAATCGCATCAGGTTATATCGGCCGTGTCGGTGAGAAGCAACAGGGAGCACAAGACACTGTCGGACACCGCTGTGGTGAGGTTCAAGGAGCTTACGGAAGGGGAGATAGAGCATTATGTGCGCGTGTACAATCCCACCGACAAGGCCGGAGCCTATGGAATTCAGGAATGGATAGGTCTTGTGGGCATCAGTTCCATAGAGGGCTCTTTCTACACCATCATGGGACTTCCAACCCATCTTCTGTATCAATTGTTGGCTGAAATCCGATAATCCCGATATTAATTGGTATATTTGTAAGTTATAATATATTTAAAGGTCTGAATAATAATGGAATTGGACATCAAATACAATCCGGCCTCGGTAGAGGACAAATGGTATGCCTACTGGCTGGAGCACAAATTCTTTCACAGCGAACCCGATAACCGTCCTTCATACACCATAGTGATACCTCCGCCAAACGTTACGGGTATCCTTCATATGGGACACGTTCTGAACAATACCATTCAGGACGTTCTTGTGCGTCATGCAAGGATGAACGGCTTCAATGCATGCTGGGTACCTGGTACAGACCATGCTTCCATTGCCACAGAGGCCAAGGTTGTGAACAAACTGGCCGGGATGGGCATCAAGAAACGTGACCTCACCCGCGAGGAATTCCTGAAATATGCATGGGAATGGAAAGAGGAGCATGGCGGCATAATCCTGGAGCAGCTGAAAAAGCTGGGATCTTCATGCGATTGGGACCGCACAGCCTTCACCATGGACGAGCCACGCAGCGAAAGCGTTATGAAAGTGTTCGTGGATCTGTATGAGAAAGGCTTGATATACAGGGGTTTGCGTATGGTGAACTGGGATCCTAAGGCGCAGACCGTGCTTAGTACCGAAGAGGTTATTTACCGCGACGAAAAGAGCAAACTTTATCACCTGAGATATTATGTGGCCGATGCCGATGTGAACCCTGTTGTTCCTACAGCTGAGGAAGGCGAGGTTCTGCACAAGGACGAGAACGGCCGTTATTACGCAGTTGTTGCAACAACACGTCCGGAGACAATCATGGGTGATACCGCAATGTGTATCAATCCAAAAGACCCTAAGAACCAGTGGCTTAAGGGACACAAGGTTATTGTTCCGCTTGTCGGCAGGGTTATTCCTGTAATTGAGGACCGCTATGTGGACGTGGAGTTCGGCACAGGCTGTCTGAAGGTTACTCCGGCACACGACGTGAACGACTATGCCCTTGGCAAGACACACAATCTGGAGACCATTGATATCTTCAACCCGGATGGCACACTTTCAGAGGCAGCCGGCCTTTATGTGGGCCAGGACCGCATGGATGTGCGCAAACAGATTGCAAAAGATCTGGAGGCTGCCGGCCTTATGGAGAAGGTTGAGGACTATGACAACAAGGTGGGTTACAGCGAGCGTAACCGCGACACAGCCGTGGAGCCGCGTCTGTGCAAGCAGTGGTTCCTTAAGATGAAGCACTTTGCAGATATCGCGCTTCCACCGGTTCTTGATGGCAAGATAACCTTCCACCCAAGCAAGTATGTAACCACATACCGCAACTGGCTGGAGAATATCCAGGATTGGTGCATCAGCCGTCAGTTGTGGTGGGGTCACAGGATTCCGGCATATTTCCTTCCTGTGGAGGAGGGCGCGGAGGAGCAGTTCGTTGTTGCCCTCAGCCTTGAGGATGCCCTTGCAAAGGCGCGTGCCATCAAGGGTTACGAGAACATCACCGCAGACCAGCTTGTGCGTGACGAGGATGCCCTGGATACATGGTTCAGCAGCTGGCTTTGGCCAATAAGCCTTTTCGACGGCATAAACAACCCGGGCAACGATGAAATCAAGTATTATTATCCTACCAACGACCTTGTAACCGGTCCGGACATCATTTTCTTCTGGGTTGCCAGGATGATTATGGCAGGCGAGGAGTATCTGAAGGATGTTCCTTTCAGCAATGTATATTTCACAGGTATCGTGCGAGACAAGCTTGGCCGCAAGATGAGCAAGCAGCTGGGTAACAGCCCGGATCCTCTGAATCTTATTGCCACTTATGGTGCCGATGCGGTGCGTCTGGGCATGCTCCTTTGCTCATCGGCCGGAAATGACGTGCTTTATGATGACAGCCAGGTGGAGCAGGGTCGTAATTTCTGCGGCAAGATGTGGAATGCTTTCCGCCTTGTGCAGGGATGGACAGTGGACCAGAATGCCGCACAGCCTCAGGCCAGCCGATTGGCAGTTGAGTGGTTCGACAATCTGCTGTCGCAGACTGTTGAGACAGTGGAGGACCACTTCAGCAAGTTCAGAATCAGCGATGCTCTCATGACCATCTACAAGCTGTTCTGGGACGAGTTCTGCGCATGGTATCTGGAGGCAATCAAGCCTGTTGGCGGTTTGAATATGGATCCTGCCACTTACAGTGCTACTTTAGGTTTCTTTGATAAGTTGTTGAAACTCATACACCCATTCATGCCTTTCATCACAGAGGAGCTGTGGCAGGCACTTGCACAGCGCAAGGAGGGTGAGACCATCATGCTGCAGGATTATCCTAAGGCCGCAAGCTATGACAAGGAGCTTATTGCTAACTTCGAGATTGCAAAGGAGACTATTGCAAACATAAGGAACGTACGCCAGAGCAAGAACCTAAGCCCTAGGGAGAGTCTTGGTATCGTAGTGGAGAATTTCCCTGCCAGCGTGCTTCCTGTTGTTGCCCGTCTTGCAAACATAGAGGTCCTGGAAGGCGAGACCAGCGGCAGTGCAGTTTCATTCATGGTTGGAACCTCAAAAATCAGCATAGAGCTTGCCGGCAAGATTAATGTGGAGGAAGAGCTTAAGAAACTGGAGGCCGATCTGGCATATCAGCATAAGTTCCTTGCTTCCGTACGCGGCAAACTTTCAAATGAGAGATTCGTTGCAAATGCACCGGAAGCGGTCATCGCAGGAGAGCGCAAGAAAGAGAGCGACTGTCTGGAGCGTATTGCGGCAATCGAAGCATCACTTAAAGCATTAAAATAGATACAGTTATGAATACACTTTCAATTATGCCACTTGGCGTTGTGGGCATCTGGCAGTTGGTAATTATCGCATTCATCGTTCTTCTTATTTTCGGCGGAAACAAGATTCCTGAACTCATGCGTGGCCTGGGCAAGGGCGTCAAGGAGTTCAAGGCCGGAATGGACGAGGTTGAGAAAGAGCTGAACAAGAAATCTGACAGCGAGGATCCAAAGAAAGAGACCAAGGTATTGGAGCCGGACAAGATAGAGAAGACCAAATAACGTGGCGGACCGGCAGAATACAGAAATGACATTCTGGGATCACCTGGAAGAGTTGAGAGGGACCTTGACAAGGTCTCTCTTGGCCGTTTTTTTGATGATGATTCCGGCCTTCATTTTCAAGGACCTCCTCTTTGATGTGATAATGGCGCCAACCAGGGCTTCATTTCCCGTCTACAGGTGGTTTCCAATGGCTTCGGACCTTAATATAGTGAATCTGGAGATATCCGGGCAGTTCATGGTGCATATGCGCACCGCCGCCATGATGGGCGTGATACTGGCTTTTCCCTATATCATCTTCGAATTGTGGCGTTTTGTGGCGCCTGCCCTGTATCCGAAGGAGAAAAAGGGCGTTGGGACAGCATTTCTGTGGGGCACATTGCTTTTCTACCTGGGTGTGACTGTTGGATACTTCATACTTATGCCTGTGTGCCTGAGTTTTTTTCAGGGTTACAGCATTTCGGACAGCGTGGCCAACAGTTTTTCGCTACAGAGCTATATCGCCCTGGTGGCATCCACTGTGCTTATGATAGGTCTGGTGTTTGAGTTCCCCATGCTTATCATGATACTGTCCTATATCGGGGTGGTAAACCGCAGCCTTTTGAAGAAAGGGCGCAAATATGCACTTGTGGCTGTGCTGGTTGTTGCCGCATTTATTACTCCGGCCGATCCGGGCTCGATGATTATTGCGGCGGTGCCACTGTATGCACTGTATGAACTTAGTATTTTATTTTGCAGGCAATGATATCAATCAACAATCTAACGGTAGCTTACGGCGGATTCACCTTGCTGGATGATATCAATTTCCATATCAGCGGGCAGGACAGGATAGGCCTTGTGGGAAAGAATGGTGCGGGAAAGAGTACCATGCTTAAGCTCATATACGGCCTGCAGAGCCCTACAAGCGGCAAAATAAGCATTCCATCGGGCTGTAAGGTGGGTTATCTGCCCCAGATTATGGAGCACCACCGCGGCAGAACCGTTCTGCAGGAGGCCATGACGGCCTTCGACAGCATGCATCAGAACGAAAAGGAGCTGGAGCGGGTGAGTGCGGAACTTTCACAGCGCAGCGATTATGAGAGTGCCGAATATATGGCCCTGATGCTGAAGATGAACGAGCTTACGGATTCCATTGCGATGGCCCGTGGTGAGATGCCGGAGGTTCAGGCACGCAAGACCCTGAAGGGCCTTGGATTCAAGGATGAAGAGCTTGGCAGGCCTACGGAGACCTTCAGCCAGGGCTGGAACATGCGCATAGAGCTTGCGAAGATTCTGCTGCAGCGTCCGGATGTGCTTTTGCTTGACGAGCCCACAAACCACCTGGATATTGAAAGTATAGAGTGGCTGGAGGAATATCTGAAGCTTAACAAATCGGCACTTGTGGTTATTTCTCACGACAGGAAATTCCTGGATACGGTTACGAACCGCACCGTGGAGATAATGCTGGGCCATATACATGATTACAAGGTGCCTTATTCCAGATATCTGGAGCTTAGGGCCGAGAGGATGGAGCAGCAGCGTGCGGCCTTTGAGAACCAGCAGAGGATGATAGAGAAGACGGAAGATTTCATAGAGCGTTTCCGCTACAAGCCCACTAAAAGCAATCAGGTTCAGAGCCGTGTGAAGGCTCTGGAGAAGCTGGACCGCATAGAGATAGATCTGGAGGACAGGAGCAAGCTGTGCGTGAAGTTCCCGCCGGCTCCCAGAAGCGGAGACGTTGCCTTTAAGGCCATTGACCTCACTGTAGGGTATCCTGACTCCCGTAACCAGGCGTCAGCTGCGGGCGCTTCAGACCTTCGGACCTCCGGTCCTCAGCCCCTCCCAAGCAAGCTTGGGCCCCTCCCCCTGCATCTGTCCGGGGGTGGACAGAGTCCTCAGCGCCCGCAGCTGGACGCCGGATACAAGATCGTATTTAGTGGGGCAAACATAGAGATCAAGAGAGGGGAGAAAGTGGCATTCGTGGGCAGGAACGGCGAAGGAAAGACAACCCTTATGAGGGTGATAATGAATGAGTTGGAGCCGATATCCGGAGAAGCCAGAACCGGCCACAACGTTTGCATAGGCTATTACCAGCAGAACCAGGAGGATGTTCTGGACAAGAACAACACAGTCTTCGGCACACTGGATGATATAGCCGTGGGAGACATACGCACAAAACTGCGCGATATTCTTGGCGCCTTTCTTTTCAAAGGTGAAGACATAGACAAGAAGGTGAGTGTGCTTAGCGGTGGAGAGCGTGCAAGACTTGCCATGGCCAAACTTATGCTTAAGCCATACAACCTTCTGGCACTGGACGAGCCCACCAACCATATGGACATACGAAGCAAGGACGTGCTGAAGCAGGCCCTTGCCTCATATGACGGCACCCTTGTTGTGGTGAGCCACGACCGTGACTTCCTTGACGGCCTTGTGGACAAGATATACGAGTTCCGCGACGGAAAGGTTAGCGAGCATCTGGGCGGCCTGCAGGACTATCTGCACAAGAGGCGTCTGGAAAGCCTCAGGGAGCTGGAAAGGGGGGCATCGGCAGTGGATGCGAAAGCGGCACAGAGCAAGGATTCCAAAGCTCCGGCCCAGGTCAGGGAAAACAAGACGGCCGAGGAAGTTGCTGTGAAACAGACAGTTGCCGCGCCTGCCAGTCCGGAAAAGAAATTCATCTCCAAGGAGGAGAGGAAGATAAGGCAGCAGATTGCCAGGCTGGAGGAAACCATAGGGGAGTTGGAAGCAAAGGTGAAGGAGATAGAAAGCAAGCTTATGGAACCGAAAGAAGGAGACAATGTGATGGAGCTTACAGACAGATATCTGGATGTGAAAAGCCTGCTGGACGCAAGGACGGATGAGTGGGCGCAATTGATAGAACAAATTGAAGATTAAATATTTATGGAAGAGAAAATGCAGTACCTGTTTGGAATGCACCCTGTAATAGAGGCACTCCGCAGTGGAAAGAAATTCGATAAGATCCTGCTTAAGACAGGCTTGGAAGGCCCTCAGTTCAGAGAACTGATGGAACTTGTGAACGCCGCTGAGATTCCCTATCAGTGGGTTCCGGTGGAGAAACTGAACCGCACAACCCGTGGTGCACACCAGGGCGTGATAGCCTTCATTGCACAGATAGACTATGTGGACATTGAACAGCTTATAAACAATGCACTTGGCCGCAGCCAGACTCCGCTTATCATGATTCTGGACGGCGTTAGCGATGTGCGCAACCTTGGTGCCATTGCCCGTACGCTTGAAGTTGCCGGAGGTCAGGGAATCATTGTTCCGGCAAAAGGCGGTGCTGCCATCAATGCGGAGGCAGTAAAGGCATCGGCCGGTGCGCTTATGAGAATAGACACCTGCAAGGTAAGCAATCTGCGCCTTGCCATCTTCGCCCTTCAGCAGGCAGGTTTCAAAGTGATTGCCTCATCGGAGAAATCGGAGAAACTCATTTACGACGTGGACATGACCGGACCTGTTGCCATCATCATGGGCAGTGATAGTGATCTGCCAGTAGTCAAGAAAGCAATT
>JAKSKO010000061.1 GCA_024401715.1 Bacteroidales bacterium | reverse complement strand
CCGTGTCTGCGCCTGTAGGCTGCAGGAATGTAGCGCCCAGGGGTGCGTCCTCTAGCCTGCTTAGGCCCACATCCGGATCCAGCAGGGCGTCAACGCCTATATATAATATATCCTTGCGTTTCAGGCTCTGGGCTGCGCCAATGGCCATGCGGTCGTTATGGGCGAAGACCACATCCAGCTTGGAGGCATCCAATGCCATGGTGTCCAGAATCTCCTTTGCCTTCTGCTGCTGCCAATCGGCCACAATATCGGCCACAATGTGGATTTCCGGATGTCCGGCCATAACCTGACGGAACGCCATCTTCCTCTCCTTGCTGGCCGATGCACTGGCAAGGCCCTCTATCTCCATGACATTTCCGCCTTTGGGCAGTTTGCTTACGATATATTCCGCAGCCATGCGGCCCACGGCAATATTATCTCCGCCTATGTAGGCCGTGTATTTGTCCGTATCCACTTTCCTATCCACAAGCAGGACAGGAATACCGGCATCAAACGCCTTTTCCACCACCGGTCTTAAGGTCTTCTCTTCGTTTGGGGAGACTATGATCAGATCCACCTTCCTTTCTATGAAGGATTCAATGTCACGTATCTGCTGCTGGCTGTCGTCGTTCACGCTGTGAATCTCCAGGGCGATATCGCTATGCAGAAAAGCTTCGCGATGCATTTCTGCATTCATCTGATCCCTCCACGGGTCTGAAGAGCACTGCGACACCGCAATTATCTTCTTCTCCGCCTTATTGCAGGAAGGCAGGAAGCAGAGGCTGGCGGCAAGGCAGATGATGGAAAGGAAACGTTTCATTATTTGTATTCTTCAGGAATTACAGGCATTGCACCGTTCTGTGTGCACACGAAGGCGCTTACCTTTACGGCACGCTCGTGAGACTCTTTAACGGATTTGCCAAGGAGCAATGATGCAACAAAGGTTGCTGTGAAGGAATCGCCGGCGCCAACGGTGTCTGCAACCTCCACCTTAGGGGTGCTCTGGAAGCTTACCTCGCCGTCCGGGGTGAAAACGTACGAGCCGTTCACACCGCAGGTGAGGATAAGGAGTTTGAGGTTGTACTCGCTTAGCAGGGCCTTGCATTTTGCCTGGAAATCAATTCCTTTCAAATCCTGCAGCTTGCTGTCTACGTCCGGGCCGAAAAGACGGCTGATGGCAACAAGTTCCTCGTCGTTTATCTTAAGGATGTTGCATTTGCGGAAAGAGTTCTCTATGATTTCCTTTGTATAGAAGCCCTGGCGCAGGTTGATGTCGAACACCTTAAGGACATCCACGCTCTGAGGCATGGCGTCTATGAATCTATTGATGGTCTCGCGGCTTTTCTGCGAACGCTGTGCAAGAGAGCCCCAGCATACGGCAACGGTCTTCTTTGCAAGCTGGTCCAGTGCCGGAGTGTATGGGATATTGTCCCATGCAACATCTTCTTTGATTTCATACTGCGGAATGCCGTTCACGTCCAGGGTAACCTGCACGGTTCCTGTAGGATATTCACTTACAGGCAGTTCCCATGGCAGGTGCTTCTCTGTGAAAATGTCCATAATCTCACGGCCAAGCAGATCGGAGCCTACAGAGCTTACTATGCAGCCCTGAATGCCGAACTGGCTTACATGATAGGCGAAATTAGCCGGAGCACCGCCAAGTTTTCTTCCTGAGGGCAGGCAATCCCAGAGAGCCTCACCCATACCAACAACATACTTACTCATATCTTTTGAATTTTTAAGTTAATAATAATTTCTTATTTTCCGTTAATTTACCGAAAAACAAAAAAGATTTCCGATGCATCCGCTTCTTTTTTTCCATCAAGAAACATTTTTTCTATGAAAAGTAATAATTGTTATACCGAAGTGGCCGGCAGGACGAAAGCCCGGCACGGGCGCATACAAAAAAAGCCTCGATTTCTCGAGGCTTTTTCTGTGGTGTCACCGGGAATCGAACCAGGGACACAAGGATTTTCAGTCCTTTGCTCTACCAACTGAGCTATGACACCATTGTTTTGGATTGCAAAGATAGATAAAATTTCCGTTTTTGCAAAATTTATTGCGGATCTACATCAAAATAAATGTGTCCGGCATATTTATTCTGCTTTTCAAAGTCCTCCACCAGGCTAAGCAGGGTCTTCTTCCTCACATTAAGATTCCTGTCTCTCTGAAGCACCACGCGAAGCCCTCCCTGCCCCAGCGGCATCACGGGGCTTATCCCCAGGGCATTCACCGCTTTCAGCAGAGCCTGCGACATCCTTGCAGCCCTGTCCGGGAAGGTGTCGTGAATGCATATATCCACAAGCCTTGTGTATGGAGGATAGCCGAAATCGGCCCTTTCCTTCAGCAGCGCGTTCACTCCGGAAAATACGGGATGGGAGGCATCCTTTGTCTGAATGACAAGCGTGCGCAAAGCGCCTCCGCACTGTCCCATAGCCTGCGAGATGCTTTGCAGCAGCCTTTCATCGGCACGGAAATCGTTGCGGCCAAGCATTGCATCCACACCCAGCACCGCCAGGCAATCGGTTCCCTCCGGGATGGGATTCTCAATAAGATCGTCGGTAACGAACACCTTCCCGGGGCCGAATGCCGCATCAATCTGCGGCAGCAGATCCTCCATCTTGGGGAAGGCTGCACGACGGGGCTTGAACACAGCCGCTTTCCCTGCCGCAGCAAAGGCCGAGACAAGGCGGCGCGAAAGTTCCCCCACCATTCCGTTCTTGCGCAGCTCTGCACGCGTGTCCACTATATCGGTCTGAAGCGCATACTCCCTTGGATACACCACAGATTCATATTTGCCGGAAGAAACGTTCAAAAGGCTTTCGAACGAAGGACTGGAGCTTTCCAGAATCACATCCGGACGCCTTTGCCCATCCTCCCCCAGCACGGATGCCAGCAGGATGGCCGCATCACGTCCGTTATATCTAGGCGCAGGGGAAGTCTGCTTGTATGAAAGCTCGTGCTCTTCCTGCACCACAACAAGGGAAAGATGGTGATGCGGCAGAAACAGGGCGCTGCGCGTTCCAAGAATCACATAGGGCTGGCCGCTTCTCACGGTCCTTGCCACCTCGCGCTTGCGGGCCGGGGTAATCTTGGATCCCCACACCAGAAGGCGGGAGCCCAGCACCTCGCGCGCATGGTTTTCAAGCGCCTTTGTCATCTTTGTCTCCCCTACCAGCCACAGCACATTGCCATAGGCATGCTTCAGACACTGCTGCAACAGAACATCGGTGCTGTGCGGAACATTCAGAAGCAGAGGCCGGCCCATTTTCAAGGCTGCGTCCACATCGGCCGATGCCTTCCCGGCAATTCCGGTAATGCCCGGAACAGACGCCAGCATGGCTGCGGGGGCCTCCTGTTTTTTGCGCACACGCACGCTTTCATCCTTCACGGACGGATAGGCTGCCTTGTATATCTCCCCCAGCGTGCACAGATAATAATCGGCAATCACGCGCCAGAAAGCAATCTCACTTGGAAGTATCCTGTCTTTCTGGGGCTGCAGGCCGTAAATTTCCCTTATGCCCTTGATTTCCGATGGCGGCACGCTGTCCACAGCGCTTACAACAGCCAGATAGCTCTTGCCGGCGAAAGGCACCAGGGCCCTGTCCCCCACCCGGGGATCGGCCTCTGCATCGGGCAGTACATAAAAAGGCTCCCACCCTAATTTGAGTGGGAGTATTACCTGTATGTAGCGTTTGCTGTCCAATCCTACATGTTTTTGCCGTGGCACTGCTTGTATTTCTTGCCACTGCCGCAAGGGCAAGGATCGTTAGGGCGTATCTTCTTGTCCACATGCACAGGTGTGCGTGCCTGCTGCTCTCCGTTGGTAACAAGATCCGTGCGGGAAGTCTGATAGTTCACCTTCTCCGGCTTGCGGGCCTGCTCCTGGCGCACCTCCTGCGGATCCCTAAGCGGGATGTGGGCACGGAACAGGAATGAAAGCACATCCTTGTCCAGCTGCTCCAGCACTGTCTTGAAGAGGTTGAAGCTCTCCAGCTTGTAGATAAGAAGCGGATCCTTCTGCTCGTAAGAAGCGTTCTGAACACTCTGTTTCAGGTCGTCCATCTCGCGCAGGTGCTGCTTCCACTGCTCGTCTATATTATATAAGGTAATGGTCTTGCTAAGTTGACGGGCAATCTCGCGGCCCTCGCTCTGCACGGCTTTCTCCAGATTCACGCCAAGCTGAAGCTGCTTCAGGCCGTCGGAAATAGGGATGAGGATGTTGGTGTACATCTGGCCCTGTTTCTCGTATACGGTCTTCACCACAGGATATGCCTTCTGGGCTATTGTATCCATACGGCGGTTATACACCTCCTGCATGTGCTCGAAAAGCCTGTCGGCAATCTGGCGTGGACGCGCTGTGTTGTAGAAGTCCTCATCGAAGCCCAGGTCTATTGAAAGAGCGCGCATAACGGTCTCCTCGAATTCCTCGTACGGCATGTCCTCTGTGGTATCCACAAGAATCTCGGCCATATCCTGCATCATGTTCAGGACGTCAATCTCTATGCGCTCTCCGCTTAGGGCGTTGCGGCGTTTGGTGTAGATAACCTCTCTCTGGCTGTTCATCACGTCGTCATACTCCAGCAGACGCTTACGCACGCCGAAGTTGTTCTCCTCCACCTTCTTCTGTGCCTTCTCAATGGCATTGCTAAGCATTGTAGACTCCAGAGCCTCGTTCTCTTCCATGCCCAGGCCGTCCACAACCTTTGCAATACGCTCCGAACCGAACAGACGCATAAGCTTGTCCTCCAGAGAGATGTAGAAGCGTGAAGAACCCGGGTCTCCCTGACGTCCGGCACGGCCGCGGAGCTGACGGTCCACGCGGCGGCTGTCGTGGCGCTCTGTACCTATGATGGCAAGACCGCCTGCTTCCCTAACCTCCGGAGTAAGCTTGATATCGGTACCACGGCCCGCCATGTTGGTGGCGATGGTAACAGTTCCGCTCTCACCTGCGTGTGCAACAACCTCGGCCTCACGCGCATGCTCCTGCGCATTCAGCACCTGGTGCTTGATTCCGCGCAGCTTCAGCATGCGGCTCAGCAGCTCTGAAGTCTCCACATCGGTGGTACCCACCAGCACAGGCCTTCCCTCCTTTGTAAGGGACACAACCTCGTTGATCACGGCCTCGTATTTCGCCTTCTTGGTTTTGTAGATAAGGTCGTTCTGGTCGTTACGCGCTATAGGTTTGTTGGTTGGAATAACAATTACGTCCAGTTTGTATATGCTCCAGAACTCGCCTGCCTCTGTCTCTGCGGTACCGGTCATACCGGCCAGCTTGTGATACATACGGAAGTAGTTCTGAAGGGTGATGGTTGCGAAAGTCTGGGTTGCAGCCTCCACCTTCACATTCTCCTTCGCCTCAACTGCCTGATGCAGGCCATCGCTCCAGCGGCGACCCTCCATGATACGGCCGGTCTGCTCGTCCACAATCTTCACCTTGCCGTCCATTATCACATAGTCGATATCCTTTTCGAACATCGTATATGCCTTAAGCAGCTGGTTAACGGTGTGAACGCGCTCGCTCTTCAGCGCGAAATCCGCCATCACGGCATCCTTCTGCTCCACCTTGGCGGCAACATCCAGCTCTGCGTTCCTGTCTATCTCCGCAATTGCCGATCCCACGTCCGGAAGCACGAAGAAGTTCTTGTCTGAAATGGATGAAGCCAGAACCTCGTGGCCGTTGTCCGTAAGGTCCACGCTGTGCTGCTTCTCGTTCACAACATAGTAAAGAGGGTCTGTGACGATATGCATCTCGCGCTCGTTATCCTGCAGATAGTAGTTCTCCGTATCCTGCAGAATCTGCTTCACACCGTGCTCGGACAGATATTTAATGAGCGGCTTGTATTTAGGATAGCCCTTGTAGGCACGAAGCAGCATCTTGCCACCCTCCTTGTAATCCTCAGCCGCAATAAGCTTCTTGGCTTCGTTAAGGATATTGTTCACCAGGGTCTTCTGGGCGTTGTACAGCTTCTCCACATAAGGGCGGTACTCCATGAACTGCTGGTCGTCACCCTTAGGCACCGGGCCGGAAATGATGAGAGGGGTACGTGCATCATCGATAAGCACAGAGTCCACCTCATCCACAATCGCATAATGATGCTTGCGCTGCACAAGGTCGTCCAGGCTTGTGCACATATTGTCTCGCAGATAGTCAAAGCCGAACTCGTTGTTCGTACCGAAGGTAATATCGCAGGCATAAGCCTTCTTGCGGGCCTCGCTGTGAGGTTCGTGCTTGTCTATACAATCCACGCTTAGGCCGTGGAACTGGTACAGAGGGCCCATCCACTCCGAGTCTCGTTTAGAAAGATAGTCATTCACTGTAACCACATGCACGCCCTTGCCGGCAAGCGCGTTAAGGAACACCGGCAGGGTTGCAACCAGAGTCTTACCCTCACCGGTTGCCATCTCGGCAACGCAGCCCTCACGGTCTCTCTCGCCAGGTTTCTTTGCCGGATTCTTGCGGCTGCGGTTCAGAACTATACCGCCGATAAGCTGCACGTCATAGTGCACCATATCCCAGGTGAGCTCGTTGCCGCCGGCCATCCAGTGGTTCCGGTACACAGCATAATCGCCGTCGATGCTTATGAAATCCTTGCCCGATGCGGCCAGGTTGCGGTCGAATTCATTCGCCTTCACGCGAATTTCGGCATTCTGCGCGAAACGGCGTGCAGTACTTTTCATAACCGCGAAGGCCTCCGGAAGAATCTCCTCCAGCACAATCTCTATGGTATCATCCACCCTCTTCACCAGCTGGTCCTGCTCCTTGGCCAGTTTCTCTTTCTGGTCCAGGGGCATCTCATTTTCCAGTTGCGCACGGATTTCCGCGATGCGCGCCTCATCGGCCGCTGTACGGTCTTTGATTATCTGTTTCAGCTGTGCCGATTTTTCACGCAATTCGTCGTCCGACATTGCATCTATCGAAGGATATACGGCCAATATCTTATTCAACATAGGCCTGATGGATTTCATATCCCTGTCGGCCTTGGTACCAAAAATGGTCTTAAATATTCCTGTAAGTGACATTCTATTTATATATAATAACCTACAAATATAATCATATTTGGCACCATTCGCAAAAATCTTGCTAACTTTGCGCGCTGACAAAATGGCAGAAACAACGCATTGGCAAACTATTTGAGTAATGCCAAAATCGCATATTTGAATGTAACATACTGACAAAATGGAAGATAAAGCAACAAAAAAAGATAAAAAGGACGCGCTGAAGGCAATGAAGGCGCAGCTGGAGGAGTGCGAGAACAATCTGGCGAAAGAAAAGGACGATTACATCCGCCTGATGGCAGAGTTCGAGAACTTCCGCCGTCGCAGCGCAGCAGAGCGTCTGGAACTTATAAACACCGCATCGGAAAAGATAATCCTGGAGCTGCTTCCGGTGATTGACGACTGCGAAAGGGCAATGAAAGCCCTTGGAGAAAGCAGCGATTCCGCAGCGGCGAAGGAAGGCACAGAACTCATTTACAACAAACTTATGGCAGTTCTGAAGGCGAAGGGCCTGAAGATGATAGAGGCGGCCGACAAGCCTTTCGACACCGAATTCATGGAGGCCGTGGCACAGTTCCCCGCCCAGAGCGAAGAGCAAAAAGGCAAGGTATTCGACGTGGTGCAGAACGGATACATGCTTGGAGAGAAGGTTATACGCTATGCCAAAGTAGTTGTGGCACAATAGTATAGAAGATTATGGCAAAGAAAGATTACTATGAGGTGCTGGGCGTTCCCAGAACAGCATCCCAGGAAGAGATAAAGAAGGCATTCCGCGATGCCGCAATGAAGTGGCATCCCCACAAGAACCCCGGCAACAAAGAGGCCGAGGAAAAATACAAGGATGCGGCCGAGGCCTATTCCGTACTGTCCGATGAGGCGAAACGCAAGAAGTATGACCAGTTCGGCCATGCAGGCCTGGGAGACAATCCGGGCCCGGACTTCAGCGGAGGTTTCGGAGACCTGAACGATATCCTGAACAATCTGTTCGGAGGCGGCGGATTCGGCGGATTCAACTTCGGCGGAGGCCAGGGCGGCTTCGGCGGCTTTGATTTCGGCGGTTTCGGCGGCGGAGCATCGGCAGGCCCAAGGGTGCAGCGCGGACGTGACATTCGCACAAAGGTACGCATGACGCTGGAAGAGATTGCAGCCGGTGCAGAGCGTCAGATAAGCATAGAGCGCAACCGTCCATGTCCGGACTGCGACGGCGTGGGAACAAAGGATCCGAAGGACGTGAAAACCTGCCCTGCCTGCAACGGCACCGGCCAGATAAGGCGTCAGGTTCAGAGTCTCTTCGGCATAGGATACCAGACATCCACCTGCCAGCAGTGCGGCGGAACAGGCAAAGTAGTGAACAACCCTTGCCGCAAATGCAGCGGAACAGGTCTCGTGCGCCAGAAAGAGACCCTCACGGTTAGGATCCCGGCGGGCGTGGAGGATGGAATGCAGATTACTGTGCGCGGCGAAGGCCATGCAGCAAAGAAGGGCGGCGTGAACGGAGACCTGCTCCTGCTTATCCAGGAAGAACCGCACAAGGTGTTCCAGCGCGACGGCATGAACCTCCTAACCACCAAGAAGATATCCGTTGCCACCGCAATCAAGGGTGGAGACATAGACATAATGACCCTTGGCGGCATGGACAAGCTTAGGGTTGAACCCGGCACCCAGAGCGGCACCGTTGTGAAAATGCGCGGCAAAGGCCTTCCTGCAGTAAGCGGCTATGGCGTTGGCAAGGGAGACCTCTATGTGAAGCTTGAGGTATATATACCTAAGAAAATCCATCGTGCCGACAAAGAGTTGGTGGACATGATAGAAAAGGCGGAAAGTTTCAAAGTGGAGTAAATTTTCAAAATAATTTTGCAAAATCAAATTTATTCCCTACATTTGCAATCCGAAAATCCGCAACCTCTTGGGATAAGCACAACGCAGAATCGCCAAAGTTGCCATTAAAAAATTAAAGAAATGGACTTTATCAAACTTGTAGAAGACGCTTTCGCAAACGAAAAAGTAGCTTCATACCCAACCTTCAAAGCAGGTGACACTATTACAGTTACCTACAAAATCAAAGAGGGCGACAAAGAGCGCGAGCAGAAATTCAAAGGTGTAGTTCTCCAGATCAAAGGTGCTACTCCAACAACAAAGACTTTCACAGTTCGCAAAATCAGCAACGGTGTTGGCGTAGAGAGAATTTTCCCATTCCACTCACCATTCATCGAGAGCATCGAGCTCAACAAAGTTGGTAAAGTACGTCGCGCACGCATCTTCTATCTTCGCGAACTTGCTGGTAAGAAGGCTCGTATCAAAGAGAAGAAGTACGCTGGTAAAGCAGAGTAATTTAACTCTATAGAGGCATTAGCCTCAGCTTGGCTCGCTAGCTCAACTGAATAGAGCATTTGACTACGGATCAAAAGGTTACAGGTTTGAATCCTGTGCGAGTCACCAGAGCAAAGCTCATAAAAGCGCTCCGAAACGAAAGTTTCGGGGTGCTTTTGGTATAAACACGTTGGGAGCTCGCTCACATAAGTGTATGTACCAAAAGCGCCCAAAGGGTGCGCAGCACCCGAGCGCCATTATGAGCTTTGCCGTGACGATGCCCAGGAAAAGGCACGCGCAGCGTGGCTAATCCTGTCCCCTTTCTCCCCTTCTCGGCAAAAACTCAAAATTCCTAAATTACCTGAATACTGACACGTCGGCCAAGGCCCTGGAACAGCTTTGCCAATGTGGTCAGTTGGATGTCTGCCTTACCATTTTCCACTCTGGAGATGAAACTCTTCTTTGTGCCGATACGTTGTGCTAATTCCTCCTGGGTAAGTCCGGCTTTCTTCCTTTCTTCTTTAAGCTGCTCTCCGATAATAAAAGCGTCGCACTCTATCTCAAAGGCATCTCTCTCTGGAGTTCCGATTTCACCGAAATCTTCAATTATGAGATCTTCAATAGGTGTTATGTTCATCTTGCTTTTCATGAGTTACCTCCTTTTCTGTTCAAAATACTTTTTCATCAATGCGCTGGCCTTTTCAATTTCATTGGATGGTGTTTTTTGCGTCTTCTTTTGGAATCCATTGAATAAAATGACAAGGTTCCCTTCATCGAAACAGCAAAATATCCTGTAAATATTACCAGCTTCTTCAACGCGAATCTCATACAGGCCCTTTGTGTTGGTGATTGACCTCAGGAACTTCACAGGTATATCTTTTACAGACATGATCAGCATTAACACCTGATATATCTTCTTCAGAGTGTTTTTGTCCAGGCTTTTTTTGAATTCTTTGAAGTGATCTTCAAACACCAAGATATTCCTTACATATTCACGTTTCATATTTTTTGCAAAGTTAACTAATTAGTAAACAATTCCAAATTTTTATTTATCCCGAATTTTAACTACGCTTTCTTTCAATTCCTCATAAAGATTGCCTACGAATGTGCGCCTGGCCATGTGGCTACTTGCAAACTCGTTTATCGGTCTCTTTCCTTCTTTCCTATCAGGGGATTTCTCCAGGAGACCTTCCTTGTTATCCCCACCTTTGTAAATACACG
>JAKSKO010000060.1 GCA_024401715.1 Bacteroidales bacterium | reverse complement strand
GACAGATTTGAGGGTCACACCTGGTATGTCCAGCGAATACTGAACGAATTGTTCGAACGCGCCCAGAACGGCACTCAGATCTCAGCTGATGTTATAGCAGATAGCGTCGATTACGTAGTGAAGCTTAATAGAAAGGCGTTCGAGGAACAGTTCAGATCATATTCAGAGACACAGAAGGCACTCCTGATTGCAATCGCCAAAGAAGGCCATGCAGATGGAATAACCTCCATGGCATTTGTCCGTAAGCATTCACTCAAGAGTCCAAGCACCGTTCAAAGTGCAGCCCGACAATTGTATGAGCAGGAGGTAATCACCAAGGATAACATGTCATACAGCATTACCAACCGCTTTTTCGCAATCTGGCTCTGTAACTTATACGGCTCAAGGTAATTAACGAGGTCTACAGCAGTTTCTACACCGCTTCGCGTATAAAGACACCTGAATTTTACACTGGGGCAGAAAGCTTTTATCAGTGGCCCGTACTTTTTCATTTCTGCGTTACTCATCATTCGGGCCTGATTAGACAAGCGTGTGAAAGTTCCGTCTGTTTTGTTCGTATGCGCATGGCTCCAGTCAAAATCGATAGTCATTTTGTGACCCAAATAAGCTCTGGATCATCAATATCTTTAAAAAGCTTATGAAATCTGTAACATTTGGGCATTTTCTGGTACTTACATAGTGAACATAATAAATTCATTCACTATGAAGATTGACATCAAACGAACAGGCAAACTTTACGAGGAATTCATCACCTACATGTCTTATCGCTGGGCCATCGGGTTATCAGGCGCAAGCAGCGAGTATGCACAAAAACGGCTGAGCTCATACGAGATATTCCGGAAGGATGGTGCTGTCTCCCGAGCGTCAGGAGTTTACAGCATACGACATACGTAGAGAAATTGGATTCCATCTATCTATGTACTTTATCAACTTCCACTATCCTATAGATTTTGAGCAGGAGCATTCTCCGCTGGATTATCTGCTTCGTTTCCTCAAGGAGAATAATATCACCACAAATGAACAATTGGCAGAGTATTCACAGATAACTGTTGTCCGCAATGCAGACGGTTTTTCTTTTGAGACAAGGAAAAAGGATGACGGCGAAGAATCATATTGCCATGCTCTGTCGGATCTAAGAGATTACCTGGAATGGGATGATTTGGCCTCGTTCTTTGATTCCAAGATGCACAAGAGGTGCATAACGCGCTATGAGGGGAAAGAGCAGACTGTGGATTACTTTGATTCTTGGATTCCGATTTACGATGGCACGGGTGGGTATAAGTTTGAGAAAGTAAAACGACCTATTGACCGCTATGCAGCAGCGCCACACAGATGTTGCAGCTTAAATGAGGAATATATCGTTGAGGACAATATCGGCGCAGACTAGCATTTTACTGCCTAATCTTTGTCTTTAATGCATAAATAAGCGAAATTATTAGGCAGAAAACCATTGGATTAGGCAGAAAATGAGTATTTTTGCAGTGTAATAAGGAGGAAAACGATATGCATGTATTCGATTACAAGGAAAGGCCGGAGAAACTGCTTACTCCGGAAGTTGTGAACCAGCTTGGAAAGCTTCATGAACTGAAAGGCCGTCAGGAGTTGTTCATCGAGGCAGAGCCGGATGTACTCACTTCGCTGCTGGAGATTGCCAAGATCCAGTCAACCAAGGCATCCAACAAGATTGAGGGCATATGGACAAGCGATGAGCGTCTGGAGGCTATCGTGAAGGAGAAGTCCCAGCCGAGGAACCGCAGTGAGGAAGAGATCTCAGGCTACCGCGACGTGCTGGCCACCATCCACGAGAGCTACGAGTATATCACTCCCCGTCCGAACAACATCCTCCAGCTTCACAGGGACCTGTACAGTTTCTCCTCAAGCTCAGCAGGCGGAGCATACAAAAACTCCGACAATGTGATTGCCGAAACCGGAACGGACGGCAAGTCAAGAGCAAGGTTCATCCCGGTTCCTGCATTCCAGACCGCGGACGCAATGGAGCAGCTATGCAGCAACTTCATCGACGCCATGGAAGAAGGACGATACGACCCGCTTGTGCTGGTGCCGATGTTCATTCTTGATTTCCTGTGCATACACCCGTTCAATGACGGCAACGGACGCATGAGCCGACTTCTCACCCTTCTGCTGCTTTACAGATGCGGCTACATCGTTGGCAAATACATCTCAATGGAGATGCTCATCGAGAAGAGCAAGGAGACCTATTATGAGGCCCTAAAGGACAGCTCAACAGAATGGCATAACTCGGCAAATGACTACCTCCCGTTTGTGAAATACTACCTGGGCGTAGTTCTCAAAGGCTACAACGAGTTTGAGGACAGGGTTGAATACATGCGCCACGTGGGCATGAGTAAGCCGGACAGGGTTAAGGCCGTGTTTGACCGCAAGGTTGGAAAGATCACCAAGGCCGACATCGTGGAGATCTGCCCGAACATCAGTCTGGCGACCATAGAAAACACTCTGAACGCCTTGCTTACCAGCGGTTACATTGAAAAGCATGGCAAATCCCGCGGAACCTACTACACAAAGAAGTAACCATCCTTCCAGGACGATGACACACGCGGACAGATTCATTTTACAACGCTTTAAGCCACTATAAAAAGGGCCAAGGCAAAGGGCCAAAATGCTTATGGGCGCATCGGTGGGCATAGACCTGGCTCTGCTGGGATACTTCAAATATGTAAACTTCTTTGGCAGTCTGTTTTCAAGCAGCTGGACCCCGGTAGACATCTTTCTGCCCGTGGGTGTGAGCTTCTTCACCTTTCAGTCGCTCTCGTACAGCATCGACATCTACCGCGGCAAGATAAAGCCTCTGGACTCACTGCTGGATTACGCATTTTACATTTCGTTCTTCCCGCAGCTGGTTGCGGGTCCTATCGTACGCGCCAGCGACTTCATACCCCAGATCAGGCGCAAGCCTGTTGTTACCGATGAGATGTTTGGCACGGGCACATTCCTTATTATGATGGGTATCATCAAGAAGGCCGTGATTTCGGACTACATAGGAATCAACTTTGTTGACCGCGTCTTTGAACAGCCTATGCTGTACAGCGGCGTGGAGAACATATTGGCTACATACGGCTACACGCTGCAGATATACTGCGATTTCTCCGGTTACTCCGATGTGGCAATCGGTATCGCCCTGTGGCTGGGCTTCCATTTCCCCGAGAACTTCCGCACGCCATACAAATCGGCCAGCATCACAGAATTCTGGAGACGCTGGCACATCAGCCTGTCGTCATGGCTGCGCGACTACCTGTATATCAGCCTGGGCGGCAACCGCAAGGGCAAGGCAAGGCAGTACATCAACCTTATGATAACCATGCTGCTTGGAGGTCTGTGGCACGGAGCCAATCTAACCTTTGTGCTGTGGGGTGCCATTCACGGAGCCATGCTCTGTCTTGAAAAAGCATGGTACAACTTCAAACCCGACCTCTCGCCTATCAAGTTCATCAAAGCCCCCGCAGAGAGTGCGGATGCCTGCACACCCGGCAGACGTGCAGTTTCGCGCATAATGAAAGTCCTCTGCACCATAATAACCTTCCACATCGTGGCGGCGTCGTGGGTGCTGTTCCGCGCCAAAAGCTTTGACATGGCGGCTCAGGTATTCACCCAGATGTTCACCAAGACCGATTTGAGCGTTCTAGGCAGCTGGATAGTAAGTTTCAAGGAAGTAGCCCTGCTTATGCTGATAGGCTATGCCATGCATCTGTGCCCGGAGCGTCTGGTACAGCGCGTCAAAGCTGCAGTTGTAGGCAGCCATTTCCTGGTCAAAGTCCTGCTGCTGGTTTTTGTTATCTGGCTCGTATTCCAGGTAAAGAACTCAGAAATCCAGCCTTTCATCTATTTCCAGTTCTAGAAAAACACGGTTTTCGGCTCCGGAAGCGCGTAATTTCATACTTTTTTGTAAATTTGCGCCGCGAAAATTGAGACGTGTCCAGAAAACTTCAGTTGCTAGTCTTGATACTCTTGGGAGCATCTTTACCCACTATGGCCCAAAGCCACAGCGAGCTACTGCAGTTGAAACTTACATTCAGGCAGGCAGCCTGTATGACCTGCAGCACAAACTGCTTTCCTGCAATCTGGAGGTACAAGATATGCCTCATCTTTTCATGAGCGGCATTACTGAGCTTGACATAACAGATTCGGACCAGACAGTGCCGGTGAACATGATGCTTTCGCGTCTTGCCAGCAAGTTCAAACTCTCCATCAAAAGCAACAGCAAAAACACCTATACTGATGTCCGCCTGCAGATTCTGAATGCCCCAACCATGATGAGTTTCTTCCCTAACGAGTTGGATCTGTCTGAATATCTTGGAGACTATGCGCCGCAGGTAGTTAGCCCCGCCGGTACTTATCTCGGCACCGAAGATTACATGAATTTCTATTTCTACGCCCTTGAAAACCTGAGCTCCAACCCGCAGCAGCAGACTCTACTGCGTGTTACCGCCACAAAAAACGGAGCACCGACCTCTGTAACCGTGCCTGTTTCATCCCATGGAACAACCTACCGCAACACCTGCTACAACATCCAAATTTCGTTGAGATAGCTTTGATATTCAAAGTAATACTAGTATATTTGCGCCGCAAACAAATAAATCCCATATACCATGAAAAAACCTAGAACACTACTTTTCTTTGCAGTTGCTCTTTTTGCTGCAGTTTCCTGCAACAAGGCAAAGAGCGATCCCGACACACCCGGCAACCTTGTTGATCCGGTAGACACTCCTCTCTCAAAGACAGAGATTACAGAACGTTTGGACAACATTGGAGCAGATTTGGCAAATGCCGTTCCAACAGATATTATGGAGCGTGCAAACGCCATTTACACCGATGTAGCAAATATTAACTTCGAGGAATATGACGAGGAGGATCTTGACAACATTATGAGCCTTTACGACAGCAATTGGAGAACATGTATGCGCAATTGGGAGTCCAATGGCATAAGTTTCTTTGAATTCTCAATCGAAGCTTCAAAGTTCCATGGTCATGTCACTTTTGCAAACGGCCATGTCAAATATGAGGAGGCCGATGATTTCATGGTCAGCCTTCCTTCATCAAAGGGCAAGCCTGTTGTCATCAAAGTAACACACTCAAAAGAAACTGTTACTGTTCATTACAGGTCTGAGTCTTCTGAGGGATATCCATACCAGGACGATTATTATGTGAAGGTTCCAAAGAAAATCAATCTCTCCCTTGATTATAACGGCGAGACAGTCGTAAAGAACGAGCTCAATTTCAACGCCTCACTTACCGATGGCATGCCAAATATCGGCAAGGATTCATTCTCCATCTCAATGGATATGAATATCCTCGGCCTCAACTACAAGGTAGAGCGTCTCCAGTATGAAGGCAAGAAACTGAATCTTTCATTCGGCCTCTCTTACAACTCAAAGAACCTGATCGGCCTCAGCGCACAGGCTCAGAATAATAGTATCAACAGCATCGAAGACATAGAGGAACCTGACCCAGAGAGTATTGAAATTTCAAATACAAAAGTCAACGTCAACATTCTGGAGCGAGCACAGATAAAAGCAAACATGCCTAGCTTCAACAAATTCTCTAAGCTCATGAACAAGCTTTATGAGAACGACAGGGATGAGATGGCGTTCAAGTCATATCTCGGCCAGATTAATGAGACATATGACGCCGGTCTTTACTTCTCATCAGAACTCAAGCAAGCAGAAGTTTCTCTGGAGCCACGCGCCGTGGACCAGGGTCGTTATTGGGACATCGAGGGCGTTATCAAATTCTCTGACGGTTCAACCTACTCTACCTTCTCTGCTTTCTTCAATGATGTAAACTTCGGCAAAGTTATGAAAGCTATTGAAAAGTGGATGAATGACATTGAGAAGATTATCGGCTAGCATAGCATTTTTCTGCCTGCTGTTCTTAGGGACTGCATCAGCTCAAACGGATTCCCTATCCTATGTCCTTGATACATCCGTAGTCCGGTTCAGCAGAAACCCATCCCGTATCCGCGGAAACGCCCTTACGGGATATGTTGTGGATTCTCGTATGCTCTCCATAATGCCGCATATTCTGGGCAATTCCGACCCCGTACGTTTTATCAAGTTCTTTCCCGGCATCCAGACCAATGCCGAAGGCGACAACGGAGTGAGGATAAACGGTTGTGACAATTCTCACAACGTGATTTCCCTGGAGGGAGTACCCGTGTATGGATCCAGTCACCTGATGGGTTTTTTCTCTGTTTTCAATACCGCCCACCATTCCGAAATGGAGTTGGAATATAATGCCAAGCAGTCTGCGCGTCTTGGAGGACGCCTGGACCTCCACTCCGATTTCAGCGGAATTGACAGGTTCTGTGCGGATGTTGAGCTGGGATTGATATCGGCAAGGGCAACTTTCATCGTACCGGTAAAAAAGAAACTGCTGTTTGCCGTTTCCGGCAGAGGGTCTTTTCTGAATTTGTTGTACAAGCCCTTCCTGAAGGTTGATGGAAACCCGATGGCCTACGACTTCTTTGATACTGATGCGTCGCTTGTCTACAGGCCCGAAGCCGATGATGAATTGCGATTGGATTTCTATTGCGGAGGAGACTTTGCCCGTTTCTCCCATACCGATTACCAGGTAAATATGAAATCCGACTGGGGCAACCTGCTTGCCGCCCTCAACTGGAAGCATAAGGATCTCAACAACAAATTATATGTAACTGCCTACAAGAATCAGGCTTTTGCAAGTCAAGCCGCCCAATCGGTCTATCTGCCGTCCTCTATCCTTACCCTGGGATACCGTTTTGACTGGAAACTGCCAGTGGTATACCTGAATACCGAGGTTCAGGGACACTTTCTACGGCCTCAAGTACCGCAGTCATCCCGGCATGGAGTAGAAACGGGGAAAGAGGAACGTGACATGGCCGGAGAACTGACAATAAGTGCAGGTCATGTTTTTCACATCGGTGATGCCTTGACCATAGATCCATTCCTTAAGGGTCATCTGTTTGTATGCAACAATACAAAACCTGCCTACGCACTGTCTCCCGCCATTGACCTTGGATTGAACATGTACAGCGCAGGCAAGCTGAAATTGCTTTGTGATGTACAGCACCAGTTTCTTTCCAATGCTGGAATTTCACACACAGGTCTGCCTTTTGAGTCCTGGTTCGTGACTGGCAAATATACGGGGCCTCAAGCCTCTTACGGTGCAAATCTCAGTCATTATGTGGAGTTTAGCGGTGGAATGTATACTCTCACTTCCTCCCTGTACTACAAGCATCTGCGCAACCAATTGGAATATTTCGGGTCCCTGTTTGACATGTTTGAAAAGAAGTACGATATTTCGGACAAATTGTATCACTGCAACGGAAATAACTTCGGTTTGAATATCATGGCTCAGAAACGCAGCGGCGCCTTTACCGGACTGCTAAGCGCCAATGTGGGACGCAGCCTCAGAAATTTTAACGATAACCGCATCAAGGGTGCCCGACCTTCCAATCATGAACGTCTGTTTGAGATCAATGCGGTTGCTTCATATACATTCAAAGACTGGGTGTTCAGTGCCACGGGCATCGTGGCCAGCGGTACGCCTTTCACGGCTCCGCGTTCATACTACATGATAGCCGGATATGTGAGCGGAAACTACGGAGATGTGAATTCCAGCCGTCTCCCGCCATATATCAGGCTTGACATCTCGATTTCTTACAAAGGAATCAATCTTTCCATCTACAATGTTACCGGAAACAGGAATCCGATATTCTATTCATTAAATGAGACGGGAGACAACAAGGATAGTTTTGCATTCAGCCCATTGTCCATGGGAATGAGATTCCTGCCTTCAATAAGTTATTCACGCAAGTTCTGACCCAATGAGATACATCGTCCCCATATTGCTTGCATTTTTTCTGCTTTCCTGCAAACCCAGCATACATCCCGAAGCACCGGTTCTTGTTGTTGACGGCTTCATTGATGCCGGGGGCTTTCCTCAGGTTCATGTGAGCACATCAATCCCGATAGACACAGAAGAGCATGAGCTCACTTCTGTATTTGAGCATGTGGTCAGATGGGCAAAGGTAACCATTGATGACGGAGAACAGAGCGTTGTGCTCACGGGACGGACAGATCTGTCATTGACCCCTCCTTATGTGTATACCACGGCATGGATGCGTGGACGCCCGGGAAGAAGCTACAAGATATCTGTGGATTATAAGGATTTCCATGCCGAGGCCGTTACCACGATTCCGGAATATGTCCCCCAACTGGATTCGATAGATTACACCAAGGATGACAAAGGGGATTTTCGTGTAACGGTCTCCTTCACAGACCCCCGCGGATTTGGAAATTACTACAAGATGTTCATCAGAGAGGATGGCGAAAACAAAACCTGGTACTCCGCAGTGATGGCTATAGCCTCGGATGAGGACTTTGATGGTGGGCAGGCGGAATTGGAGATAATGAAGCCCTTCAATTTTAAGGACGGAATGCTCCCTGTTTTCAAGTCGGGAGAAGTATATCTCCTGAAATTTGCCTCAATAACCGAGGATATGTACAGATTCTGGAGAAGTTTTGATGATCTCCAGGTGTTCTCCTCAAACCCCTTCGTATCGGTCACAAGTACGCTTGAGTCCAATCTTGATGGAGCTGTGGGATGCTGGGCCGGTTATTCTTCCTCAATTTACAAGATAGAAATACCATAACGATCTTAACTATGAACAAAAACTTCCTTACCCTGATTACATGGATTGCGGCCGCAGTGCTCACAGCGTCGTGTAGCCACTCCAGCTCCCCCATCGGCACCGATCCAACGATATTCCAGGGCACGAAGTTAAGCTGATGTACAGGCCGGACCGCTACCGCAGGGGTGGAGACCAGTCTTCTTTCCTGGCCCAGGGCTTCCCTGCCGTGAGGATGACAGAATACTACGAGAATTATGACCGCACCCACCAGATTGTGAGGGTAGAGGACAGCATTGCATACGGCGACGTGATCTCTGGCGTGGACATCGGCTACCTTGCCAAGAACATCAAGGTGAATCTGGCATCCGTAATGAATCTTGCCTCCGCTCCGGCCAAGCCGGCAAGGGCCAGGATTGCAAACGCCAACGATCTTAGCAACAGCACCATCCTAAGCTGGGGCCCTGTTTCCGACAAGGTTGGCAGTCCCGATGCAGATGTCACTTACGAGGTCCTCTGCAGAGAAACCGACCAGAGCGTCTGGGAGGTCATCGGCACATATCCCGCCGCCACATCGGCAGAACCGATGACAGCCGAATTCACCCTTTACACCCTTTACACCCAGATTATAGAGATCCAGGAGCTGTTGGCAATCCCTATCGACGCTCCGAAAGATGCAATACGCGAAGCAATTATCGCCAACTTGGGCAGGCCGGAAGTCAAGAAAACGCTGAGGGTATTCACCCAGAATGTCCCTTACTGGTTCCTGACCCCATGGCTACACTGCAAGACCGTGTCCGAGGTTATTGAAAGTTCGCAGTCGATGATGGGATTCTGCCCGTACTCCATCCATGGCGATACGATATGCATCGAGGAGCAATGGCGCAGATACCTTCTTAAGAATATCGCCATCCTCACTGATTTCACCTACTGGAACCTTGCCGCCTTCGTCCAGAAACGCAATCCCAACGTGCCCGATGTGGCAGCAAAGCTCATCAAGCCAATCTCCAGAAATTCACTGAGCAAACAGCACAAGTACTGGAACAGGTATTTTGACGAGTGCGGTTCGGTGAACTGCATATACACCGGCAACGAACTAACCAAAGAGAATTACGACCTGGACCACTTCATTCCTTGGAGCTTCTGCGTGCATGACCAGCTCTGGAACCTGATACCTGCCAGCGGCTCCATCAATTCTTCCAAAAGCAACAATCTCCCTTCGCTTGACCGATACCTAAATCCGCTCGCTGCCATTCAGCACGAAGCACTCAAGGTCAATTTTTCGAACAATCCGAATGATAATCTGCTGGAAGATTACCTCATTTTCCGTTGCTCAATCCAAGAACTCGTGGACATGGACGAACGCACATTCGCAAGCACATTGAATAAAGAATTCACGCCGATGATGCAGACGGCCTCAAATATGGGATTCATGCCATGGATACGATAAACTGCCCATTCTGCAACCTGGCTCCGGAAAAGATAATCTACGAATCGGAGCTCAGCCTGGCCTTTTACGACGGATTCCCTGTGAGTCCGGGCCACACCCTTATCATCTCCAAACGTCATGAGGGCAACTACTTTCTCCTGACCGATGCGGAGAATGCCGACTTATGGCATTGCGCCGAACAAATCAAGAAGATGCTGGATGAAAAATACCATCCCGACGGCTATAATATCGGCATAAATGTTGGCGCCGATGCCGGCCAGAGTGTCTTCCACGTGCACATGCACCTTATTCCCCGCTACCATGGCGATGTCGATAACCCACGTGGCGGCGTGCGAGGAGTAATCCCTGGGAAGCAGAAGTATTAACAAACTTATTAAGATCACGTCAGTTTTTTGAGCAAAAACCGCCCAGAAAAACCACTCAGAAAACAGAAAAACTACTCAGAAAACATACACCAAAATAGATTGGGGGAACAGCTCAAAAGTGCAAATTCTGCACTTTAACGTACAGTCAAATCCCTGACTGTTACTCTCCATAAAATACCAATAGCAAACATTACGGCAAGATACGCATTTAACAACGAAAGCCACGTGATTATTCGGGTAAAAAATGTCACCCCTAATGTCACCCCTACTACCATTGACAATCAAGAGGTTACACCAAACGTAAATTTGACCGCCGATAAAAATGTCACCCCTAATGTCACCCCTAATGTCGCTCAAAATGTCGCTCAAAATGTCGCTCAATCGCTCAGCAAGAAAGACGACCGTATCAGCCTAATCTCAAGCCGACAGTAAGCCAGGAAGAGATTGCCAGCATCCATGGAGTAACGAGAAGAACCA